>CAYWWE010000036.1:0-10645 GCA_964461785.1 uncultured Bacteroides sp. | reverse complement strand
AGGGCCATGAAGTGCTCGACGGTAGCGGGATCTCCCGTGTATTTTCCTTTGTCTTCGCTCAACTTGCAGGTCTTGCAATAGAAAGGCCATGACTCGGTGATCTTTACCGACGTCAGCTTTATCACGATATTCATCGGCTTGATGCCGGGGAAATCGTTGGTGAAATGAGTGCCGATACCAAACGACGGCCGACACCGGGTCTCGGCATAACGCTGTATCTCGACCGCGCGCCTGGTGTCCAAAGCATTGCTGAAAATCACCTGCTTGGTTGTGGGATCGATGTTGAGCGAACGGTATTTATCCACGATCTTGTCAAGCTGATCGTAGTTGTCGCCGCTATCAACCCTGAGTCCCTTGAACATATTGGCGAAATCTTCCGAGAAATTGAGACTGAAAATTCGCCATCCGTATGTGTCGTAGAGATAGGTGCCGAGCGCTCCACGGTAGGTATTGCTCCAGGCTCTCATGGCAAGGTGATTGGCCATTAGTGGGCCATACATTCCTGCGATAGCGCATACAAACTCATGAGCCATCGTCCCGATAGGCGTGAGATCATATTTCATCGCGAAATAGACATTGCTCGTGCCTACAAAACGGCCCCGTGCGTCTGGCATATCGGCGGCACAGCGGCTCATGGCCTTGAGCACCGTGTCCTGCGCCTCAAACGAAGCGCGCCGCCGTGTGCCCATATCGCTGTAGGCGCAACCTTCCGAGAGAAGTGTCCGGGCCTTGTCGTATGACCGCCGGTAGCACTCGTCATAATCAAGCTCCCCAATCTGTCCGGTCATAATATAGTAGAGCTCCGACACGATCGCGAGAACCTTTACCTCCAGAAGGATAGTGCTGCTCCAAGGGCCCTCAAACTCGATCGACAGATGTCCCTCGCTGTCCTGCGCCACGCTCACCATAGTGTGGTCATATCTGAAGCCTTTCAGGAAACTGTAGAACCACTCCGGGATGAAGCTGCAGCGGCGCCGCATGAAGTCGATCTCGCAGTCGGTGATGATGACACTCTCAAGCATCTTTATCTGCTCGGCAAGCGCATCGGCAAAACCGGCGGGATAGACGGTGTCGTTGCGATCCTTGAACTGATATTTCACTCGTGTGCGCGGATAATTCTCAATGACGGCACAGCACATGGTGAACTTATAGAGATCGTCGTCGGTGAAATGGTTTATGATCTGTCGCATTTGATGTTGTTTAGGGCTAAATAATCGAGTAGCGCGCGACCACCGTCAAGTGAGGGCGAGAAGCGTGTGAGCACCCGGAACATCTCCGGTCCGTAAATCGCCACGCCATCCGAGAGGGTATTTAGGACACAAATATCGCCGGCAATTCCGCAGAGGTCTATCTCCGTGATTCCATATTTCGCGATCAGGAGCCTGATAGCTTCGGCAGCTTCGGGATTAGCGAATATCGAATATTCCTCTTTGTCGTGAAGCATACCTTTATGGAGAGTCACGGTCTCACCCGCAGTGAGATTGAGCGGATCGACAAGGGCAGGCCAGATAGCTGCCCCTACCGTGTCGGCAACGCAATGACGCGGCCACTCTCCTCCCTGTGGCGTGAAAGAGCAATGGCTGAACGGATGACAGTCGGCCGTGACGATCTTGCAGGCATACCGCCCGTCGCAGTCGGCGATATATCCGGCAAGGAGATTCATGGCATCGGCCGCTCCCGGCACCGGCAGTGTGCCGTTGATAAAATCGATCTGCGGATCGACTGTCAGTAGCATTTTCATGGTCCGATAGATATTTTCAGTTTACTGGAATCAGTCCTCGGAGTAATGCCGGAGCACCCGTCGGTAACTGTTGAAGATCTTTGACTTCGACACAAAGCCGAGATATCGCCCCTCAGCATCGACAACGGGCAGATTCCACGCTCCTGTGTCGTCGAATAGTTTCATGACACGCTCCATCGTGTCGCCCTCGACGATCTTGCCCGGAGGCATCGACATAAATTCATTTACATGCATGCGCCGGTAGAGATCCGGACGGAACATGATGTTGCGGATCTCATCAAGCATCACTACTCCCACAAACTTACCTTCCTGATCGATCACCGGAAACAGATTGCGGTTGCTCTTGGCGATCACGGACACCATCGACCTCAGATCCATCTCAGGGGAGACATGGAGGAAATCTGTCTCTATCACATTATTGACCTTAAGAAGAGTGAGCACAGCCTTGTCCTTATGATGGGTGATCAACTCGCCGCGCTGCGCCAGACGCATGGCATAGATCGAATAGGGCTCGAACATCTTGATCGTTATATAACTCAGTCCGGCCACAATAAGCAGCGGGAGAAAGAGCTCGTAACCGCCCGTGAGCTCGGCCGTGAGGAAGATAGCCATGAGCGGTGCGTGCATCACACCCGACATCACTCCGGCCATGCCCATCAACGCGAAATTCTTTACCGACAGGTCGAGCCCTATCAGATTGTTGAGCAGGAATGCGAAGAAAAATCCAGTCATACATCCCACATAGAGAGAGGGAGCGAAGGTGCCACCGACACCGCCGCCACCATTTGTGGCCGAAGTGGCAAACGATTTCGTCACGATCAGGCAGGCGATAAACGCAAGCAGGAACCAGACATTGGATCCCTCGCTGTAGAAAACCGATCCGTCGACTATCGAACTGATGTTGCCCGACAACAGATTGATGATCGAGGTATAACCCTCGCCGTAGAGCGGAGGGAAAACAAAGATCAGCAGCGCAAGAACCGATCCGCCGAGCAGCAGCTTTTTCCACGGCGACGAGAGACGCGAAAAGAGGTTTTCCATCATGTTCATGGATCGCGTGAAATATAGGCTGACCAACCCGCAGAACACTCCGAGCATAGCGGCAAACGGAATACGCTGGGCCACAAAAGGCTCGCTTTGGGCAAAGAAAAATTCCGCTTCATAGCCGGTGAAAACGTATGCTATGGTGGCGCCGGAAACCGAGGCAAGGAGGAGGGGCATCACTGACACTGTTGTCAGATCGATCATCAGCACCTCTATGGTGAAAAGCAGTCCGGCTATAGGCGCCTTGAATATGCCGGCAATACCGGCAGCGGCTCCGCATCCGACCATAATCATTAGGATACGCGGAGAGAGACGGAACGCACGTCCGAGATTCGAGCCGATAGCCGACCCGGTAAACACGATAGGGCCCTCGGCACCCACCGACCCACCGAAACCTATGGTGATCGACGAGGCCACGAGACTGCTCCACATATTATGACGTTTCAGGCGGCTCTTGTTTTGCGATATAGCGTAGAGCACCTTAGTGACGCCGTGGGAAATATTGTCGCGCACCACATATCTCACAAACATACTGGCGATCATGATGCCGATCACCGGATAGATGAGATAAAGCCAGTTGCCCTGCGTCACGCTGATAAACTGGGTGAGGAATGTGGATATATAGAATATGAGCGAGCGCAAAATCAGGGCAGCGACACCACCGAGGATGCCGACGATGACCGAGAGGATGATCACGAATGTCCTCTCCTTGATATGCTTTTCGCGCCAGAGCACTATTGACAGAAAGCCCTGTCGCCAGGTTTCGGCTAAAGAGCCCTTGGCCGGCTTGCGCTTGCTCTCCTCTGCGGAGCCGGATGAGTTGGCGGTAGATACTGGTTCGCTCATAATCCTTTACCAGAAGCGATGGTGCGTATGGTGTGAATGATTATTTTCATGTCGACAGCAAAACTGACATTTTCGAGATAGAGCAGATCGTAGCGCATACGCTCAACCATCTCCTTTACCGTCGAGGCATAGCCGTACTTGACCATCCCCCATGAGGTGATGCCCGGTCTTATCTGATGCACGAGGGTATAGAATGGCGCTCGGTCCACTATCTTGTCAACGAAATGAGGGCGTTCGGGGCGCGGACCCACAAGCGACATCTCACCCTTTATCACATTGACAAACTGGGGGAGCTCGTCGAGCCTGTATCGGCGCATGACGCGACCGAGTTTCGTGACGCGAGGATCGTCGACGCTTGTCAAGCGTGGTGCTCCGTCGTCTTCTGCATCGGCTCTCATGGTCCGCAATTTTATTATGTCGAACGGACGGCGGTGACGTCCCACCCTGCGCTGCCGGTAAAAAGCCGGGCCGGGAGAAGTGAGCTTCACTGCAGCCGCGAGCGCAACGACGAGCGGAGCAGTGATGACAAGAGCTGCCGAGCCTAAAACGATGTCGCTCATGCGCTTGACATTCATTGTCATAGCCGGCATCTCGGTGCGCGACAGATCGATGAGGGGCTCTTCCGTAACGGCCGATATCGCATTGCGGCCACTGCATCCGTTATCACGCCGTCCATAGCGTCGCTCAACCAGATTCTCATGATTCGGGGCGAAATAGACCGGTTTATTTGCGGCGAGGAGGATCGCGAGATCAGACATGAGATCTTCCATGCGCCCCGATGGTGCCGGAAGGAGAAAAAAGCAGTCGACCATTCCCTCATCGGCTGCAGCGAGCGCCTCGGAGGCACTGCAAGTCATTACGGGCTCAATATTCGCGTGAGCCGGCAACTTCCCTGCCGACTCTCCGGAGCCATGCTTCTCATCGCCAACCACAGCAGCCCGCCACACCAGATCGCCACGCCGGAAGCGGCGGAGTGTCTGCCCGGAGATGATTACCCGAGGCAGATATACCAGCACCGACAGCAGGCCAAACAGTGTCCCGAGAAGCAGATAATCGTCGGCCAGCGCCGGTGTGAGATCATTGAGCAGCATGAGCAGGAGCACCGCCATTGTCCCGGCAAGAGCAGACCCCACAGTAAGACCCAGCTCACTCAGGCGCGAGCGGTTCAACGGTTCATTGTAGTAGCCGCTAATCCAATAGACACCTATCATGGCCAGAGGGAACAAAATCTGGCCGGCCATGACCGTTGGAGCAAGAAGGAAACGGTCGAGAGAAGCATATCCGCTGCCAACAAGCCTGAAACGCACCACGTCGAAGATGAGCCACGCAACAGAGGTAGACGCCCAGTCGGCAGCGACACTAATAATGCGCAGCCTCCTGGCTTCCACTGCAAGAGAGACACGACGGCGCGGTTCCATTACGCTTAGCTCCGGATGATTTTAAACACTCCGCCGTCTGAAATCTTTATGACCGATGACGGAAGCGAAACCGACTCATCATCGCGACGGAAGCGAGCGACATAGTCCACCGCCGACAGGATCTCCTCGTCGATCTCCCTGAATACGGCGGGTGTGGGACGGCCGCTTATATTTGCCGAGGTCGACACGATCGGGCGCTTGAGCCGGCGGCAGAGAGCTGAAGCATAGGGCTCGCCGCACACTCTGAAGGCAGCCGAGCCATCTGCGGCTATGAGTCCCGGCGCGAGTCGAGGCGACGGGTGGTCGTAGACCACGGTTACGGGACGCGCGCCCTCGCTGGCCTCGATAAGCTCAAACGCCACTTCAGGCACATCGTCGACCCATCGCTCAAGCATAGCAGCATCGCTCACAAGCGAGATCAGAGCCTTGGCATCGTCGCGCATCTTTATCTTCTTGATGCGGGCCACGGCCTCCTGATCTGTCGCGTCGCAACCAATGCCCCACACCGTGTCGGTAGGATAGACTATGACACCTCCACGCTTGAGGACTTCAACAGCCTCAGAAAGATCTTCGCGATCGTAGCGCTGCTCTCTCTCATCACTTAGCGGTCCGACTGTCGTTTCCTTCATATCACTCAGGGCAGAAATTTGACACATACCGGACGGCTCACAGAGATCTCGCGGTCTGTCTTTTCAAGCTCTCCTGTGGCAGCGTCAATACGGTAGATTTCGATGGTATCCGTATCACGGCAAGCAACGAGCATGAAACGTCCGTTGGGAGTTATGGCGAAATTACGGGGATGGATGCCTGTGGGCTGATAGCCCGCATAGCTGAGAAGACCGCTCGTCTGGTCAATGGCAAATATTGCTATGCCGTCGGCCTCCAGACGGTTGGAGGCATAGAGAAAACGTCCGTCGGGGCTGACATGAATATCGGCCGAGCCCTGAGCGCCGACACTGTCGGCCACCACACTCTGAACAGGAGCGAGCGAATCGAGCGAAAGAACATTTATCCTGCCATCGATCTCGTCGATAAGATAGCCTACCGGGAGGGTTGGATGCCAGTCGATGTGTCTCGGACCCGAACCCGGGGCAAGCAGGATATCTGTCATTGACTCGGGATCAACAAGCTGCCTGTCGCCGGTGACCGGGAAGACATGCAGTTGATCCGTGCCGAGATCTGTCACGATCAGTCGGCTGCTGTCTGGGGTAAATGAGATGAAATGGGCATGAGGGGTGTCCTGACGTCCGGCAACAGGCCCTGAGCCTGAAAAACTGAGCATCTGCGGCTCCCCGACAGGCAGCCCGTCGTGGTCGAGCGCATATACCGTGGCCGAGCCCCCGAGATAATTGGCCGTAAGGACATGAGTGTCCCGACCCTCCTTATTATATAAGGTAATGTGACATGGTGCGCCTCCTCCCGTAGGCCATGAGGAGAGCAACTGGAGGCTTAGCGAGTCGCGGTTGAAAGCGACAGCGTTGACTGTCGAGGTCTTCCCGTTGTCCTCCCCTACCGAATAGATGATATTGCCCCGGCTGCCGATGGTGAGAAACGACGGGTTGCTGATACCCGCCATTCCTGTCAGGCGCCTGGATGTGCCATCAGATTGATCGAATGAATAGAGACTGATCCCCTCGTCTTCAGGCGAGGAGTAACTTCCAACAAAAAGCAGCAGAGTATCGCCACTGTCATTGCCCTCAGCTGTCGTTGCGCCATTGCTCCCGCTACACGATACCATCGAGGCGGCAAGAAGGACAGGAGCCATTGATTTCGTAAAAATGGATTTCATGGAACAAAGTTAACAAAAATATCTGAGGTGACGCTATTTATTTTTGCGGCGCAACACGAGGTGCACTATCGCAAAGAGATCTTTCACACTATCTCTCATGACAAGGAGGCTCCCGGCAAGATAGCATAGCACGAATACGCCTGCCATGAGCCACACATCCAATCCGCACGCAATGCCCCAGAATGAAAGCAATCCACATAAAAGGACGGTCAGACCAACCGGAAGCACCGCCCGGATCTGACTCCACACCGACAGGCGGTTATGCCGGGCCGACAGGCCTACGTTGACCACACATATATTAATATTACTCAATACCATGCCCCAAAGGATGCCATACATCCCGAACTCCATGCCGACCAGCAGGGCCACAATCAGGAAACTCCATTTATATATGCTCCAGCGGAAAAGGGTGCGACTCTTGCCGACAGCCGCAACGGCATAATAATTGATATTCTGAAGACACACAAAGAAGCCGCCGACACACAGCACCCTGAAATATGGCACTGACGGAAGCCACTCCTCGCCGTAGAGCATCTTGATAAGTGGCCCGGCTACAAGGATGAGCAACGCGAGGATTGGAAAGACAACAAGGGATATGACCCGCATATTCATCAGCACCATACTGTTGAGACGCTCGCGATCGTCTTGCAACGACGAATAGACCGGAAACATCACCTGAATAAAGATCTGAGGAATTGAATAGCTGGTGATCTGGTCGAGCTTGTAGGCCTGGGAGAAGTAGCCCATCTGGGTGGCGGAGAAGCGCCGGCCGATAATCAGACCCTGAAGGTTCTGGCAGACCGTCTGGAGAATGTTGGCGGCCATAATGAATCCTCCGAATCCAAACAACTCCCTGAGCGACCGGACTGAGAAACACGCCGAGGGAGTCCAGCGGGTAGCCACGAAAAGGATAATGACGGACGACACACCATTGACGAGCTGCATCCCGACAAGACTCCACACTCCCATGCCGCATCGAGCCATCGCTATGCCGCATGCTCCACCGAGGATATACGATCCGAGATCGGCGCAGGCTATGGTTTTGAAGGCAAGCGACTTCTGGAGACGGGTTTTCTGCACGGCAAAAACAGACGTCACTATCAGGTTGATCGCAATGACCCGCAAGACATCTGTCAGCAACGGCATGGAAAAGAACTCAGCAACTAACGGAGAGATCAGATACAGAACGAGGTAGAGAAAGGACGAAAAGGTGAGATTCCAGTAAAAGATGGTGGAATAATCGGTCTGGGTGGGGTGCTTCTTCTGGATGAGGGCCGACGCAAAGCCGCTGTCGATCAGGGTCTGGGACACTGCAATAAAGATGGCCAGCATCCCGATTATTCCGAAATCGGCCGGCACGAGAATGCGGGCCAGCATCAGATTGACCACAAACTGAATACCCATCGACCCGAAGCGGTCTATGGCCGCCCAAGCGGCACCCTTGGCTGCCATATTGCCAGTCGGTCCTGCCATCAGAGATTGCCCAGTTTTGCCATTCCCCAGACAAACACCTGGTCGATAACCGGAGTGGCTACATTATTCTTTATCGCCAGATCGCGGATCAGCTTCAATCCGTAGGGGAAGTCTTCAGTGAAATATCGGCTCGTGAAATCAGGCACATAGCCGCCATCGACCTCTTTCATCGGAGCCTGAATTGATTTGAAGGCATCGATGGAACGCATCTTGGCGGTGAGGGATGGAGCGTCTGCCGATTCATAATACTCGAGAAGCGAAGGTATGGCTCCATCTTTAATATGGAGCGACCGGAGCAGCGCCTGAAACTCTTCATCCATTGCTATTATATAATCCGAAGACTCGTCGGTCCAGTCAGCATAAAACATCGGGACACACGAGAACACCTCCCCGCTGTAGTCTTTCCACATAGCATACAGTCGCCCGGTATGGAGAATTGGATTACTGTTGGTGAGCGAGGCTTCGTAGAAATTTCCCAACAGACTGACGGGAGTATCAAAGAGGCGCGTAAGCTCGTCGGCGAGAGACTGAGGATCGGGATGATTCTCTACCGCAACTTTCAGACTGGTCTTATAGCCCAAGAGATTGCCGTTCGATCCGTAGTGACACACCCGTGCGATATACGGCACTCTCTGAAATCCGAACAGAGTGTGCTCACTGCCCAGAATCTCATGCGCTTCAAAGAAAAATCCGGTGCTCGAGACAACGGATCCGACGATTGAGCGCGGCCCGAGATAGGGTTTTATATCTTTCAATATCCTCCCTATCAGGAATCCCGGCACTGCAAGAAACACCATATCGGCCGAGGGGATCACTTCCGAAGGGCGGCTGGAGATCTTGTCAAGCCGACCACCATATATCTTGCCGGCGGGATCAACCACTTCAATGTCTCGTCTCCATCTGTCGGGATGTCCGGACAGGATATTGACCTTTATCCCCTTTGACAGGAAGACACCGGCACACACCAATCCCAGACTTCCGCCGCCGCAGATACATATCTGTTTAATCTCAGTAACCGGTTGCTGCATGGTAGATCGAGGATTTATTGGTGCGAAGTTAATACTTTTTCTTCGACCCGCGCTTGATTTATCCACCTTTCAGCATATAACAGCTCAACTTTTCCTCTTGCCGTAATGTTATAACGGCGCATCAACTATTTATAGAGCATACAACTCCTTATTACGACAGTATCAACTACCCCTTTGAATATATGAACAAATTATTTTTCGCCGCAGCCGCAGGTCTGGTTCTGGCCTCATGCTCGTCCGATAATGGCAACGTCAAAATACAGCTTCCCGACAATTTCGACGGGAACACGCTGGTGGTGAGTCATATTACGATCGACAACATCTTCACAGCCCGCCAGCAGGAAGATCTGAAGGTGGTCTACGACACCCTGGAAGTGAAAAACGGAGTGGCCACCATGAAACTCGATCCCTCAGGAGCGGCCCGGTATAACATTGAGTCGCCGGTGATGAGTCGCACCGAGCCTGACTTTTATGCCGCTCCCGGCGAGAAGCTCGATATTGACATCAAATCTTTCGACCCACTCGACTACACCGTAAAGGGCACTCAACTGATGGAAGATCTCACTGAACTGACTTCAGTCACCGGTCCCATACAGCAGGAATATCTCATCCTTGTCAACCAAAACGAACATCCCACTGAGGATCAGGTAAGAGAGATTATGGACCGCTACGATGCCGCCATCAAGCAATTTGCAGCCGAACGTCCCACAAGCCCCGCCGTGCCGTTTGCCATCCTCGATCTGAGCGGCGACGACTTCAAGGCGATCTATGACAATCTCACACCCGAAGCTCGGCAGTCGATCCTCATGCCCTATGCCGAGCTCTACAACCGTCAGGTCGAAGAGATGCAGAGCGCCCGTCAGGCCGAAGACGATCGCAAAGCCGAGATTGCATCCGGCGCCATCGCCGCTCCCGACTTCACCCTGCCCGACCTAAAGGGTAACAAGGTGAACCTCTCGGATTTCCGCGGCAAATGGGTAGTGCTTGACTTCTGGGGAAGCTGGTGCGGATGGTGCGTCAAAGGCTTTCCGGCCCTCAAAGAAGCCTATACAGAATATGGCGACCGCATAGTAGTGATCGGCATCGATTGCAACGAGACAGAAGACGCCTGGCGCGCCGGAGTAGAGAAATATCAGCTTCCTTGGATCAACCTCTTCAATGGCGACAACCGCGATCTCTACACAGCCTACAACATCCAGGGCTTCCCGACCAAAGCCATCATCAATCCCGAAGGCCGTCTGGTAGACCTCACCACCGGCGAAGATCCCTCCTTCTTCACCCGCCTCGCCGCCTTCGTCAACTGACC
>CAYWWE010000035.1:0-20204 GCA_964461785.1 uncultured Bacteroides sp. | reverse complement strand
GAAGGTCGGCTCGCAGAAAGATATCAGATAGCTAAGAACTTAAAGGAAATTGGCATGGATTGTGAATCGATATCCCGTGCCACAGGATTGAGCCTGCAGCAAATATCAAATCTTTAGGCTGACACCTGCGCTTCAAGCATCTTGCAGTCAGATCCGGAATCTTTCCGTGTTTAAACTTGTGAAATTTCGTTATTTTCGATAAATCAGTTTTAGAGATAACGGCATTTTGCATAAATTTGTGTCATGGCACGAATTATCTCTATCCTATTGATCATCTGCTCAGCGGCTTCCTTCTATCATCAGTCCTACGGACAGGAGGGCCGCTCCGAATATATGAATCTTGTCTTCCGGGCCGATTCACTCATGAAGATACAAAGCTGGCAGGCTGCTTCAGTAGCATATCGACAGGCACTCAGATCGGAACCAGGCAACGGGCTCAATCCCCTCCTTATGTGCAATCTCGGGATGTGTCTCAACGAGGCCGGTGATGTCAATGCCGCAATAGAAACCCTCTCGGATGCGCGGCGGATGATGCCACGCAGTGTCACGGCCGCACTCAACCGTGCCCAGGTTTTCAGAAGCGCAGGGCTCTATGATGAAGCCTACGGCGATCTCAGCGATGCTCTTGAGTTAGATTCCACACTCGTGGAACCACGACTTCTCAGAGGAATGATAGCGCTCCGCACCGATAGCATCGAGAGTGCCCGCCGCGACTTCATGTTTCTAAGCAATATGGAAGGTGACGAAGCCCGCATTGCAGCCGCCACGGGCAATTCACTTCTCTATATGGCTCTCGGCGAGTATCTCAACGCCATTCCGCCCTTATCCACACTCATAGAGAAGACTCCTACCGATGTAGACTGGCGCAGCCGCCGTGCACTCTGCCGGATACTGACAGGCGATCCTGCCGGCGCCTCCGAGGATATTGCTGAAGCCATGCGCTACTCTCCTGAAAATGCCGAGCTCTATCTTTACAGAGCCATGCTCGACAAGCTGAGGTTCAGAAACGAGGAAGCGAAATATGACTCTCGCCATGCAATCACTCTCGGATTAGACCCGGATCACGTCGAGGCCATGCTCAAACTTGTGGAGTAAACAGTGCTCTTGCTTTCTCCAGAGCCTCGGGCCGACCCACATCAAACCACGTCGATGGCCTTTCGGCCACATAGCCATAGATCGGCAAATTCTCGCACCGCTCAGCATAGAAGTCGGTTATCGAAAAAATGGTTGTATCAATATGCCGGGAATAATCCTTCAACTCCTGAAATATCCCTGGATCTACCACATGGATTCCACTGAAAGCAGCTTTCTGATAAGCCTCGGAATCCAATCCGGCCGGAGTAGTTTTGCCACTCGAAATATTAAGGCGCCCGTGTAGTCTCAGATCGCTGTCAAAAAGCAACCGTCGCGAAGATTCCCGCATAGGATCGGTCATCAGAGTGGCTATGCCTCCACGGTAGGCATGATAAGCCACCAGCAGATCAATCGAAGAGTCAGAAAGGATGTCGGCATTATGGATCACTATAGCATCAGCATCTTTGAGCAAAGGAGCCGCTGCCAATAATCCTCCGCCCGTATCAAGCAAAAGATCCCGTTCGTCCGAAACCAACAGTGTGGCACCGCAATCTCCACATTCCTTTGTCAGATAGTCCACAATCATATCTGCAAAATGATGAACATTCACGACTATCTCAGAGATACCCGCCCCTACAAACTTGTCGATGACCCGCCTTAACATAGGTTTACCTCCTACATCGACCATGGCTTTGGGCATAACGTCGGTGATAGGCCGGAGCCGTGAGCCGATTCCGGCTGCAAAAATCATTCCTTTTACCTTCATATATTCCGTAAATTTTTTCACTCAACTATTCCCTGCTCGCGATGGATCAGTTTTACCTTTACACCTGCTTCACGAAGGGCCCGCGCCATATATTCGGCACCATACACAGATCTGTGCTGTCCACCCGTGCAACCGAACGCGACTGAAAGATGTGTGAACCCACGTTCGGCATAACGCTTGACAGCAGGCATCACTATCCCTACAGCCTTTTGCGCCAATTCCGGCATCTCTCCATCGTTTTCAAGAAATTCTATAACCTCCGGATCCCTTCCGGTAAGCCGGCGGTATCTTTCATATCGTCCGGGATTGTTGGGATAGCGGCAATCGAAAACAAATCCTCCGCCGTTGCCTGAATAATCACGCGGCAGTCCTCGTTTATACGAGAAGCTCATCACCGTCACTACAAGCTCATCTCTTTTCTCGGAAGCCTCGGCCACCGGCGCAAGATTTCGCAACCCGCGGATTGTAGCTCCCAGCGCAGCCATACCGGAGTCCTCTATCCAGTCTACAAGATCTTCAAGCTCTTTCACTACCGAAACCAGAGGCGTGAGAAACTCGGCCTTACCCTGCGTGATGCCCCGCAATCCGTAGGCTCCCAGCACTTGCAACAATCTGAGCAGTAGCACAGGCCGCAGAATAGCTTCAAATTCAGAGAGAGAAACTTCTCGTCCAATCTGAGCCGAAAGAGCTGCGACATATCGATTCATCAGACGCATACGCATAGCGTGGGGTATGCCTGCACGGCCATGCCACACCATTGAAACGAAATCATAGACCACAGGCCCCATGCGACCGCCCTGAAAATCTATCCATGAGGGCAAGCCGTCAGCACCAAGCATAACATTCCGGCTCTGACAGTCACGGTGAATAAATGCCCAGAACGGGCCCTGTTCCTGCTCCCCGATCATGTCGGCCAGACGCTTGAAGTCATCTTCAAGCCCCACTTCATCTATCTCCGCTCCTGCGGCCTTGAGGAAACAGTATTTGAAATAATTGAGATCCCACATGACCGAACGCCGGTCCATGGACTCACAAGGATAACACTTCGACACATCAATTCTTCGGGCAACACCATACTGCATTTGAGGGAGAACATCCATACATCTCTCAAGAGCCTCCAGTCCACGCGAGCCCTCCCACTCTCCCGAGCTGCCCGCTTTCACCACAGAGTCCATCATTGACTCATCCCCGAGATCAGTGACAATATACGCGCCACATCCCTCCTCCACTGCAACAATCCTGGGAGCGGAGATTTTTTCCTCCTCAAGGCATCTGGCTATCTCGATGAAAGCTCGATTCTCAGCCTCCGACTGACCGATGGCCCCGATGAATGTGCGTCCATCACAGAGTGATATCCGGTAATAACGTCGTGTCGATGCGGCAGCCGCCAGAGACACGACCGATTCGATCTTGTCTGACAAGCAATCCTTGATTAGCACCGAAATTCTTTCAATATCATTCATATCATAATTCATGATCTGAGCATACTACATAAGCCTCCTCTGTACCATCATTCCGGGGCGGACATTAATCGGCATAGCTGCCATTCGTCCTGTCGCTTCAGAGATATATTTGACGTGATAGCGCTCATTGCCGAGAAAATCCAGCACAAATTGAGCACAGTCCGGCCCGACGGCATCCAGATCGGGCACTCCCGGCGTCAGTCTCTCCTCAACGGTTATATCAAATCCCGCAACATTGACAACGATACTGAGCGCTCCTGAAGGATGAACAAGTCCCTTCAGACCACTGCGGGTTAAAATCACCTTCGAGTCTTCAGTGACTTCGAGCCTGATCTCATCTTCCCCTACGCTTCCGTCGGCAATCAATGTTCCCGGCAAAAGATATTGCCTTGCTTCGCCCTTTTGCGATGGTTTCACGCAGAAACCGACCACAGCGGCAGCAGCAACCGCAGCTATTACATAAAATTCTACTGATGTATAGAAAGCCATAAGTATCAATTAATACCGATTAGTGCGGATACACAGGAAAACACACTCTGCAAAATTAACAAAATATCTTACTCGGAGCGCCAGTAATGTCATCTGCAAGGATTTTTCACATTCAGAAGTTAGGACTGACCGTTTTTTTGTTTAACTTTGCCGATTGTTGCGCCGTCATAGCCAGTGGCGGCACTTGTTTACATATAATTACACCTCACTTTTCATGGCAAGAAACCTCGTTATCGTCGAGTCGCCGGCCAAGGCCAAAACCATTGAGAAATTTCTCGGGCCCGACTTTAAAGTCATGTCGAGCTACGGACATATCCGCGATCTATCAAAGAAAGATTTTGACATATCGCCTGATACTGATTTTGATCCTGAATACGAGATCCCCGAAGACAAGAAGGAGCTCGTGGAGAAGCTCCGTGCCGCAGCCGCTCAGGCAGATACTATATGGCTTGCATCTGATGAAGACCGCGAGGGCGAGGCCATAGCATGGCATCTCGCTGTGGTGCTCGGACTTGACCCATCCACAGCCAAGCGCATTGTCTTCCACGAAATAACCAAAAACGCCATACTGACAGCGATCAAGAATCCGCGCGAGATCGACACCCGTATGGTCGATGCCCAGCAGGCCCGACGGGTTCTCGACCGCATTGTGGGTTTCGAGCTCTCGCCCGTGCTCTGGCGCAAGATACGCCCTGCCCTCTCGGCCGGGCGCGTGCAGTCAGTTGCTGTAAGGCTGATAGTGGAGAGGGAGGAGGAAATCCGCAATTTCAAGCCCACACCATACTTCCGGGTCAACGCATCTTTCTCAGCACCCGACAAGACCACTTTCACCGCCGCTCTGTCTGAGAGGCTGCCCGACAAGGAGTCTGTCACCGCATTGCTGACTAAATGGGAACATGCCGCCTGGCATGTCGCCGATATCCAGATCAAGCCTCTCAAGAAGAGTCCCGCACCGCCTTTCACCACCTCCACGCTCCAGCAGGAGGCCTCCCGTAAGCTCGGCTTCTCGGTCAGTCAGACCATGCGTGTGGCTCAGAAACTTTATGAGTCAGGTCATATCACATATATGCGTACCGACTCACTCAATCTGTCAAAAGAAGCGCTGGCGGCAATATCCGAGGAGATTGTATCGAAATTAGGGAAGGATTATCTCCATGTCCGTCATTATCACACCAGTTCGAAAGGAGCTCAGGAGGCTCACGAGGCTATCCGTCCCACTTATATCTCCGCACGCGAGATCACAGGCGTCACCGCCCAGGAGGCCCGTCTCTATGATCTGATCTGGAAGCGTGCCGTAGCTTCACAGATGGCCGATGCCACCATTGAGAAAACCACTGTAGAGATTGCCTCAGATGTACCGTCGACACCCATGATGAGCGTATCGGGCGAAGTAATCACACACGACGGTTTCCTCCGCCTGTATATCGAGAGCACAGACGATGATGCCTCGTCCGATCCGTTATCCGACAACGACAATCGGCTACCCAAGCTCTCGGTTGGCGACACACTACATCCGGCCGAGATCATCGCCACCGAACGGTACACTCAGCATCCGCCCCGCTATACCGAGGCCTCGCTTGTGAAGAAGATGGAGGAACTCGGCATTGGCCGTCCATCTACCTACGCTCCTACCATCTCAACCATCCAGCAGCGCGAATATATCACCAAGAGCAACATTGCAGGCGAAAAGCGCGAGCTCGAGACCATAAGGCTGAACTGTGCCGACGGAAAGTTGACAACCACAACCCGGACAGAAACAGCAGGCGCCGACAAGGGCAAGCTGATCCCTACCGATACCGGCACTGTGGTCAACGCTTTCCTGACCGATTTCTTCCCCAACATCCTTGACTATAACTTCACGGCATCAGTCGAGGAGCGCTTCGACGAGATCGCCTCAGGCTCCACGCCGTGGAAAAAAGAGATCTCGGATTTTTATGGAGTTTTCCATCCCGAAGTTGTGAAAGCGGTCGACACAAGATTTGACCACAAGCCAGGCGAACGTGAGCTCGGGCTCCATCCGGTGTCCAAGCGTCCGGTTGCCGTCAAGATAGGCCGTTTCGGCCCTGTGGTGCAGATCGGGCTTTCTACCGACGAGGAAAAACCTCTTTTCGCCTCCCTGCGCCCCGACCAGAGCGTGTTCGACATCACGCTCGAAGACGCGCTCAAGCTGTTTGAGCTGCCCCGCACTCTGGGCGAGTGGAACGGCTCTCAGATCATTGCATCGACAGGCCGCTTCGGTCCATATATACGGTATGACAAGAACAAGTTCGTGTCGCTGCCTGCTGAGATCACTCCTCAGGAGGTGACATTAGGTCAGGCCATTGAAATCATCGAGGCAAAGAAAGAGGCCGATGCACGGAAGGTGATCAAGACTTTTGACGCTGATCCGGACATGAAGATACTCAACGGTCGTTTCGGCCCCTATCTTGCAGCCGGCGGTAAGAATTACAAACTGCCCAAGGCTCTTGCGTCGGATCAGGCTGCCATCGAAGCAATGACCGTCGAAGACTGCCGCAAGCTGATAGAAGAGGCCGAATCAGCCCCGGCAAAACCGAAAGCAACCCGACGCACAACATCCCGAACCAAGAAATCATGATGACTGACTCAACCCAGCCTGCCGAGACCCGGCGTCGCCCGCAAGCTCCTGATGTGATAAAACGCTTTACGGTAGCGGAAGGCGACTCCCCCACCCTGCTCGAGTTCCTGATAGCCCATCTGCCTGAAATCAAGCGCACCCGCCTCAAGCAGATGCTCCGCCATGATCAGGTCGCGCTCGATGGAGTGCCGGTCACCGATGCCATGTCAAAACTTGATCCGGGCGATGAGGTGGCTGTCAACTTCACCCGCGAGTTCCGCCTTTTCCACCACCGCCGCCTCAAACTGGTGTATGAAGACGATGACATCATCGTAGTGGAGAAAGGCTACGGGCTGCTGTCGATGGGCAACGAGAATTTCAAAGCCGGGACCGACAGCTACGGAGCTCCCCGCGAGACAGCCTACTCCATTCTCCGCGATTATATCAAGTGGAAGGATCCCTCGTCAAAGCTCTTTATTGTCCATCGTCTGGACCGTGACACCTCCGGCCTGATGGTTTTTGCCAAAAATGTCAAGGCCAAGGAGACGCTTCAGCACAACTGGAATCAGATGGTGCTCGACCGCAAATATGTCTGCGTCGTCGAG
Source organism: uncultured Bacteroides sp. (assembly GCA_964461785.1). Taxonomy (GTDB): domain Bacteria; phylum Bacteroidota; class Bacteroidia; order Bacteroidales; family Muribaculaceae; genus Paramuribaculum. The sequence goes on along the minus strand of CAYWWE010000035.1, from coordinate 13,232 downwards.
GGCGCGCCTGAGCAGGAGGCCGGGAGCATAAGCTCCTATCTTAAGGAAAACTCAAAATTTGAAGTTTTTTCGCTCGACAAGCCGGCTCCGGGAGCCAAACTTGCCGTGACACGCTACCGCACACTCGCCACCGGAGGCGGCTACTCCCTGATGGAAGTGGAGCTCGACACCGGTCGCAAGAATCAGATCCGTGTCCACATGCAGCAGCTTGGGACACCGATAGCGGGCGACCGCCGTTACGGTGGCTCGTCGAGCGGAGCGCGCCGGCTCTGCCTCCATGCCCAGACTCTCCGTTTTGTCCATCCCGTAACGCGTCGGATGATGTCGTTCACCACACCCGTGCCTCCTGCTTTCACTAAGCTGGTCCGATAAAAAAGCGGCCGGTATATACTAAAAGCGGAAGCAAGACGTTGGTATATCAGGTTAGCGACAGTTCTCCCAAAGTCCCTGCCTACATTTCCATAAGGTTTCACCTCTATGCCTGCACCCAAGCCAACCGACGCTTCCATCATCCTCACATACCGCTGCCCCATGCAATGCCGGATGTGCAACATCTGGCAGAATCCCACCGAACGGAGCCGCGAGATCGCTGCCGCCGATCTCAGATCGCTTCCACGCCTGAAATTCATCAACCTGACGGGCGGGGAGCCGTTCATCCGCGAGGATCTGGATGAAATTGTCGAGGAGTGCTACCGCCATACCGACCGGATCGTGATCTCCACCTCGGGATGGTTCTCCGACAGAGTGATAGCATTGGCCAGGCGCTTCCCTAATATCGGGATACGGATCTCTATCGAAGGCCTCTCACAGATCAACGACGAGCTTCGTGGACGGCAGGGTGGCTTCGACCGTGGCCTTTCCACTCTTCTCACCCTGAAAGAGATGGGGCTCAAGGATATCGGATTCGGCTGCACGGTGTCCAACCGCAACTCCGCCGATATGCTCTCGCTCTATCAGCTCTCCCGTTCCCTCGGGCTGGAGTTTGCAACCGCCGCTTTCCACAACTCCTACTATTTCCATAAGTCCGACAATGTCATCACCAACCGCGACAAAGTGGTCGACGACTTCCGCCAGCTTGTGGATTGGCAGCTGAAGGAGAATCATCCTAAAAGCTGGTTCAGGGCATTTTTCAATATGGGACTGATCAACTATGTCGAGGGGCGCCGTAGGCTTCTGCCCTGCGAGGCCGGCTCGACCAACTTCTTCATAGACCCCTACGGCGAGATTTATCCATGCAACGGCCTTGAAAAGAAATACTGGCAAGAGTCAATGGGCAATATCCGCGAGTCATCGTTTGAAGAGATATGGAATAGCGAGCAGGCTCGCCGCGTGCGCGAATTCGTCAAATCATGTCCCAAAAATTGCTGGATGGTAGGCACGGCTGCCCCGGTAATGAAGAAATATATAACCCATACCGCACGTTGGGCCCTGACAAATAAGCTCCGCAGCCTGCGCGGCCTCAGGCCATGCTTCGTCACGGAGCCATATAATGTCGGACAGGATCCGCGCCAGGGCGACCTACGGATCATCCCTACAGCCGATTCAACCGACAGCCAATGAAAGTAGTAGTGATCGGAACCCGCGGTATTCCCGACATCCAGGGAGGTGTCGAGACTCACTGCGAGTGTCTGTATCCTTCGCTGTCGCGTCTCGGAGCCGATGTCACGGTGATTCGTCGACGGTCATATACTGCAGCGAGCTCAACCGCCTCCGGCCTTGATGAGTGGCAAGGTGTAAAGCTGATCGATCTGTTTTCGCCTCGCAAAAAGAGTCTTGAAGCCATAGTGCATACTTTTCTTGCCGTGGTCAAGGCCCGGACGATGAAGCCCGACATATTGCATATCCATGCCGTGGGACCGTCGCTCATGGCTCCTTTCGCCCGTCTCCTCGGCATGAAAGTGGTCATGACTCACCACGGCCCCGACTATGAGCGGGCCAAATGGGGCAAAATGGCCCGGACTGTTCTCAGGCTCGGCGAGCGATTAGGTGTCACCTTTTCCAACCGTGTGATTGCCATCTCCCCGCTCATCGCTTCGGATGTAAAAGATAAATACTCGAGGCAATGCGCTGTCATCCCCAACGGTGTCAACAGTCCGGAGATCCCCGACAATGCATTGCAGATCCTCGCAGACTACGGTCTACAGCCCCGGCGCTATATTCTCGCTCTCGGCCGTTTCGTCCCCGAAAAAGGGTTTGACCGACTTATCGAGGCATACAGGTTGCTCGTCAGCTCCGGGCGCATCAGCTCCGACATCCGACTTGTCATTGCGGGAGAGGCCGATCACTCCGACAGTTATGCCCGCTCGCTTCGGGATAAAGCCGAAGCCACCCCGGGAGTTGTGCTGACGGGATTCATCAAAGGCTCCAGATTGAAAGCCATCACGGCAATGGCCGGACTCTTCGCAATGCCCTCGACCCACGAAGGTCTGCCAATAGCGCTTCTCGAAGCCATGAGCTACGGACTGGATGTAGTTACCAGCGACATTCCGGCTTGCCGCCTGCCTGAGCTTGAGCCGGATGATCACTTTCCTGCGGCCGACACCGAAGCCCTTGCTGATCTTATCGAAGCACGGTTTGCCAATCCGGCCACTCCGCGGAGATATGACCTCTCGCGCTACTCATGGCCCTCGATTGCCCGAGACACTTTTGCGGTCTATCAATCCGTTCTTTCCTCCTGACTTTATTATCCACCGAGTGCTTGCTACCTCGTAAAAAACAAGAATCATGACCCAAACCGACAACACCCGCCTCGCGCCCTCAGCGCCTGCCATCACACCCACCTTCCTTATCCTCACCGTTCTCTTCTGCGTTTGTCTCATCGTGAGCAACCTTATGGAGATCAAGACAGTCGACATTGGTCCGTTGACCATCACAGCCGGTGTGATCGTATTTCCGATCAGCTATATTCTCAACGATTGTATAACGGAGATCTACGGATTTGCCCGCGCGCGTTTCGTCATCTGGCTCGGCTTTGCAGCCAATCTGCTCGTGTCTCTCCTGCTTCAGGTCGGGATCATTCTTCCGGGCTCACCCGAGTGGAGCGGACAGGAAGCTATGGAGATGATTTTCGGCGCGGTTCCGAGGATCTTTGCCGCGAGCTTCATTGCATTTCTCTGTGGCTCGCTGGCCAACGCATGGATAATGAGCAGGATGCATCGCGCGGCAGGGAGTGACCGCGGATTCTCTCTCCGCGCCATTGTCTCCACTCTTGGCGGAGAGACAATCGACTCGGCCATCTTCTTCCCAATCGCGTTTGCCGGTTCGCTTCCGTGGAGTGTGATAGTCTCATTGATGATCAGTCAGGCTATCCTGAAGACCGCCTACGAGATTATTGTCCTACCGCTGACCATATCCATTGTAAACCGGTTGAGAAAATATAATCCCCTTCCCGATGAGCTCTATTGATTTTTCAAGAATCCGCGTTGCATGGGTCGATCTTGACGACACCCTTATTGATTTTAAAGCTAACTCCAGAGCTGCTCTGACCCGCTTATGGCAGGAGCGTGGATTCTCACGCCTGTGGCCCACTCCTGAAGAGTGGATTTCCGCGTATGAGCATCACAACGTTCCTCTGTGGGTCGATTACTCTGTCGGCCTGATACCTGTCGAGACTCTCCGGGCCGAGCGGTTCCGTCGCCCGCTGACCGACGCAGGAATGAGCGACGAGGAAGCACTTGGGCTCTATCCTTCTCTCGACAAGGAATACCTAGACTATATGGCAATGGAAAAACGCCTAATTCCCGGAGCACTGGAACTCCTTCACTATCTGAGAGACAAAGGACTGACCATTGGAATCCTCTCAAACGGCTTTGCCGACGTGCAGCACCGGAAGATTGAAAATGCCGGGCTTTCGTCGCTCATCGACGTTACTGTCCTTTCAGACGATATCGGAGTCAATAAACCCGACACCCGTCTGTTCCGCCACGCCCAGTCGCGCACAATGTGGCCTGACGATGCCGGAGCACATCTCATGATAGGCGATAATCCGGCCACCGACATAGGGGGTGCACTGTCAGCCGGATGGAGCGCTATATGGTTTAACCCGCGCCGGTCTGTAGCTGACCTCCCTCCCGAAGCAATCACAGTCTCATCACTTGACGAGATACAGCAGATACTGTAGAAACACAAACCGAGTGGAGCGAATATCAGGTGTCGCTCCACTCGGTTTGTGAGTAGTAAACAATTATACGTCAATCGGAGCCGAGACGGCCGAGATTGTCAAGGATCGTGTGCCCAAGACCGATAGTGTAGCCCGAAGAGATAAACACTATCCTGTTGAATGTATCGGCAATAATGAATATGGGCAGATGACCTGTGGTGACATCCACATTCATTGCCGATGCCAGAGCCGAAGCAATCGCGCCATCGGTGTCAATGCCGTTGATCACGGTTGAAGGCAGAGTGCCTACTGTCGGGCGCGCTTTCGCCGCCATCGCCTCATTCGGATAGAGAAGCACTATCTTGCGACCATCGGCATCGAGGTCTGCCGCCACTGCGGCAAGATCGTTAAGCGCGTGGGTCGAAGGTTCCGAGCTATCCATGATTCCGAGGATATAATATCCGCGGCCGGTCTTCGAGAGAATAGATGCTGGATCGCTCTCGCCTATCGGGAGGAAACGGCTCTCGGCGTCAAAAGAGCCTATCACCTCTACCTCCGTGTCGGATGTACGAATCTCAAGAGGCGCGGTGACCGTAGCGGTGTCAATCCTCACCATCTCCACGGCGGCGAGGACATTTCCGTCGGCCATTCGGCGACCCGATGTTATCAGGTAGTCGCCGGGCGCCAGTGCAGACCCTGGAGATGCAAATGTGGTGAGGGCCGAAGTCTCGTTCTCGTCGTAGGTGAGCAGTGATGGCTGTCCGTTGTCGAGGCGGGAAATTGAGAAGTGAGAGTAGTATTTGGGATCGGGAAGATAGCCGCTATTGTCGGTATATGTGAGCACGAGCCGACCCTTGCCACCATCGGAGGCAGCAGCTTCACGAAGCACCTCATGCCACTCTCCGTCGCTGTCGCGCCATTGCGGAATAGAGGTCACGGGATCAAGACGTGCGGGGATATTGAGCGTGCGGGCAGCTGCGACAAAGAAGATATCGCGGCTGGGGCCATTGGTCAGTTTTGTGCGCCACACTGCGCCGGGGCTCATGTAGACATTGGCGGGCTCCCACTGGGTTCCGACCAGAGCTATATTGTCAGCAACAAACTTCTCGAGTTCCGAAGGGTTGGCACGGAAACTTGAGGCAGTGGCCTCATCCACAAAGTCGGAGAGTTCGGTCCACCACGGAGTAAGTTCTTCGGTAGAGATGCGCGGATTCATGACATATTCGATGTCTGTCACGTCAGGACGGGCGAGCGCCGACTCAACAATCGGATATGGTGCATCGCCGAGATCCTTGCGTGAGAGGGCACGGAACAAAGCCACTACATCGCTTTCCGGTCTACCGGACTCAGTCACGAGATCATAGAGCCGATGGTTTGACCTCATATTGGCCACAAGATCCCTTACATTCTCCGGCAGCGAGGCAAGATCAGCTTCCGACACAAAGGCCGCGGCAATATAAGCGTTGCGTATCGAATCTTCCTGTGCGAAGCGGCGGTCGTTCTCAGCACGCTGCTCAGCCGTCACCGGCGGCAGATTGGGATGGCCCTTGGGTGCCGTCAGGTCAAGCTCGATGATCTCACCGGGCTTGAGCATACGGTCGGCCGCCGGCGAGAGCCTCACGAGGGTGTCCTGAGCAGAGGCCTTATAATAATCGTAATTGACTCCGTCGGTGGCCCAGAGGAATACGTCGCCAAGGCCTGTCTGGAGCGAGGCGCGGCCTCCGGCATCAGTGGCCAGCCGGGCCAGCGGATAGAATTCTGCATAATTATACAGACCGAAGTTGACCGTCGCGCCCTCAATAGGCTTCCCCTCGCTGTCCACTACTTCAACGGCGAGATCGCGGACAGGAGCATAGTTGGAGGTGACATTGATCACGGTGTAACCGGGTCCGGCGACAAGTTTCTCCTCAGGTCCATCGTAAGCACCGAATACGCGGGTATTCATGAGCATGCCGCGCGAAGCCGGAGCATTAAACCAGCCGAGATTCAGCACAGGTTCCGGCTCACACGCACCGAGGAAATACCAATTGCCGTCGGCCCAGGCCTCGACCCAGGCGTGATTGTCGTCGGTATGGGCCCAGCGGGGTGTGTAGACCTGACGCGCGGGGATACCCATGGCGCGCAAGGCGGCAACAAGAAATGTCGACTCCTCGCCGCAGCGGCCGATGGCTGCCGCAACCGTCTGGAGCGGTGAGCGCGTGCGGTTGTCGGATGGCTGGTAAGAGGCCTTCTCATGGGTCCAGTGGTTGATCTCGAGAATCGCATCGACCATTGACTTACCCTCCACTCTGGGCTTTATCTCGTCATAAAACAGGAGTCTGGCCGAGTCGATAGGCTCATTGTTGATTCGGGTGGGCAGCACGAAATAGGTCCACTCGCGGTCGGGCACATTCCAGCCCATCTCCTTGCGGGCCCTCAGCGACGAGCGCACGTTTGCGAGCATGAAATCGGCCGAACGGTCGGCAAGATCGGGCAACGGCGAATAAGCATAGAGAAACTCCATGGCCTCACGCTCCTCCGGGGTCATGGCCATAGTGTCGAGCGGGGCAAAGATCCCGGTCGAGGCAAGCTCGGCCTTGCGGGCGGCATAGTCGCTCTTGACATCGGCGGATGCCGTCAGCGCGAGAGCCGTCATTGCTATTATTGATAGATATTTTTTCATTCCTGTCAGTTTACGGATTAATTAATATGCGCCAGAGCGTCGACTATCGCCGCAACTTCATCAGCCGAGGTGGTGAAGCGTGAATATTCGTCGGCTCCCGGCGTGCCCATGCTTACATCGCCACGACGGAATTTCATGTCCGATCCGACCCTCATCTTGGCCGATGCATGGATCTCACAGGCTCCCGTAGAGGTGATGATATCGGCGGCATTGGCGCTGGTCACTCCGGCTCCGGGCATAATGCTGATATGCCCCGCCCCGCGCTCAACAAGGTTGCGGAGCATTTCCTTGCCTTGCGGAGCAGAGGATGCGAGTCCGGAGGTCAGCACCCTGTCTATTCCCCCGATAGCCACGAGCGTGTCAAGTGCCTCAACAGGATCACTACATAGATCGAAAGCGCGGTGGAACGTAACTGACATTCCGTATGGAGCGGCGACCGACAGCAGGTCGCGCGTCACTTTCTCATCTATAGTTCCGTCTTCATTCAGGGCTCCGATGACAACACCGTCGCATTTTATCTGTCCGCAGAAGTCGATATCCTGCTTCATCACCTCCACCTCTGCCGGAGTATAGATATAGTCGCCCGGACGTGGACGGATAAGCACTTGCAGGCGACACCGTCCGTCGGTCATCCGACGGGCCTCGGTCAGCAGGCCGGGCGATGGGGTCAGACCGCCTGTCTCAAGACCCGAACAGAGCTCTATCCGCTGGGCGCCACCCTTGATGGCGGCATTAACACTGCCGATATCGGCACAACATATCTCAAGAGTTATCATTTCTTCAATGGGGCATTAAGGGTTACGATATAGTCGGCCAACTCTGTCGATCGCTCGGGGAGCGTGAGGGTAACACCGGGTAGCGTCTTGTCCTTGCTTGCAGTCATCGCGATCTTCTCGCCGGAATCAAAAGCCACGGCGCTCTTCACTTTGGCCTGCGTAGGAACGAATATTTCCTTGATCTCCGGATCAAACACATGGATATAGAGCAGATCGCCCTTGCGGGTCGATGTGCCCCACTCCTGAGCCGGGAAGTCGCCGGCATCGGTATTATAGAATGTCTCTCCATAACGACCCGTCCACTCTCCGATGGCCTTGAGTCTGTCGAGAGCCGTAGCGGGAAGCTCACCCGACGGTTGCGGACCGATGTTGAGCAACAGATTCGCGCCCTTGCCGGCGGCTCCCACCATGAGTCTCACTATCTGCTCTGGGGTCTTGTAGTTCTGGTCCTTGATCTTGTAGCCCCACATGCCGTTCATGGTCTCGCAAGTCTCGAGCGGAAGATTGTCGGCAACGCTCTGCCCCGACAGACCGGCCTTGTTCTCGCCAGGCAGATCACGCTCGAAGATCTGGATGTCTTCTCCGGGATAGGGGGTCTCGTGATGATTGTTGCCGATAAGGCACGCCGGCTGAAGGCTGTGGATTAGTGCATACTGCTCGGGGAGCTGCCAGTCAAAGGGGATCGAATCCTGATCGTGATCCCATTTGCCGTCAAACCAGATGGCACCAACGGGGCCATAGTTGGTGAGCAGCTCGGTGAGCTGAGCGTTCATGAAGTCGTAATACTGCGCCCAGTTGCGCAGAGTGGTGTCACGTCCGGTAGAGAGTCCTGTCCGGCCGGATGGATAGTCGGGGCGCGTCCAGTCAATATGGCTGTAGTAGAAATGGAGCGGCATATCCTGACGCTGACACTCCTCGGCAAGCTCCTTGAGCACGTCGCGCTTGAACGGAGTGGCGTCGACTATGTTGTAGTCGCTCTGATCAGTGTCCCACATGGAGAAACCGTCGTGATGGCGCGAAGTGATGCATATATATTTGGCACCGGAGTTCTTGATGGCCGAGACCCACTCCTCGGCATTGAAATGAGCGGGATAGAAACCGCGGGCAGCCTTGGCATATTCGTCGGCCGACAATCCGCTGTTGAGATACCATTCTCCCTGGCCAAACATAGAGTATATACCCCAGTGGATAAATATGCCGAGACCGGCATCGCGGAAACGTTCGCGCGCCGCCAGATTCTCGGCTGACGGAACATATTCGGCAGGTTCGGTTGCGCCCGAACTGAAAGACACTGATGCAAGCAGCAACAGTGCGGCTATAGATTTCTTCATAGTACAAACAAAAAATAAAGGAAGCACCCGAAGGTCATCGGCTCATGATAATGGTTTCAGAGCTGTGCCTGCTGTGCTTCCGTTTTTTCAATATTATATTTTCAGGCGTGACCCGTCTGTCAGAAAGGCAGATCGTCGGCACCTCCGGCGGGTACACCGAAAGGATCAGCCGGAGCGGCGGGAGCAGCGGCCGGGGCGGCATAAGGAGAGGGTGCAGGTGCCGGAGCAGCGGCCGGAGCAGCGGCAGCGCCTTTCTCTATCTTCCATCCCGAAACGTCGGTGTACCAGCGGCCATTATATTCGCGTGAGTTGAGATCGAAGCTGAGGGTCACCTCCTCGCCTACGCTGCACACATACTGATCGGCACGGTCGCCGAAGAGATTGAAACAGATCTGCTTGGGATAGGTGTCATGTGTTTCGAGCACATATTCATGTTTCTTCCATGCATTGCCGGCACGCGATGTACCCGACGTCTCTCCGAGATCGCGGATTATTTTGCCTTGTATTTCCATTTATATTCGTTGATTGGTAAATTTCCCACAAAGATAATACAAATTCGCCCACAAACGAAACCGGCTCAGATTTTTTTGTGATTTTTGAGACAGCAATCAACCCAATTATTTGGGGAATGGAAAAAATGTTGTAACTTTGCGCCCGATAAGCGTAACCGCTGGCAGGACATGAGGAGCCTGCGAATGTTGCGTATTTGTTAACTCCCCAAATATCAGCATACAAACTAACAATGGACCTGATTAAAGTAGTCGAAGAGGCTTATGCCACCGGCAAGCATCATGTAGATTTTCAGGCAGGCGACACTATCACCGTGGCCTACCGCATCAAGGAAGGCAACAAGGAGCGTATCCAGAACTACCGCGGCGTAGTGATCCGCATCTCCGGCGAAGGCGACAAGAAGCGCTTCACCGTCCGCAAGATCTCCGACGGCATCGGCGTTGAGCGTATCTTCCCCATCGAATCGCCCTTCATCGACTCCATCACCGTCAACAAGCTCGGCAAGGTGCGTCGCGCCAAGCTCTACTATCTCCGCAACCTCACCGGCAAGAAGGCCCGCATCAAAGAGCGTGCCCCCAAGGCTGCGAAGTAATAGATCTTCAACCTACAGCCGACCCAATCCCCATCAAGTGGCCCCGAAGCGCCTTAGCGGCGCCCGGGGCTTCTTTCGACAAAGCGGGCTTCTGTTTCGCCTCTTTACCTCAACCATTCACTAATCCCTCTTTCTATCTTTTTTCTGCCGATGAGAAAATGGCGCATCGACGACAGCGAAGAGCTGTATAACATCAAAGGCTGGGGCCTCAGCTACTTCTCTATCAACGAGCGCGGCCATGTGGCCGTCACTCCCCGTCCGGACGGAGCCTCGGTTGACCTCAAGGAGGTCATGGACGAGCTTCAGGTGCGCGATGTCACCGCACCGGTGCTACTGCGCTTCCCCGATATCCTCGACCACCGCATCGAGAAGATCTCCAACTGTTTCGCCAATGCCGCCAAGGAGTATGGCTACAAAGCATCCAACTTCATCATATATCCCATCAAGGTAAATCAGATGCGTCCCGTGGTTGAGGAGATTGTGAGCCACGGTCAGAAATTCAACATCGGCCTTGAAGCCGGCTCGAAGCCCGAACTCCACGCCGTGCTGGCAACCAACATCGCCGACAACGCGCTGATCATCTGCAACGGATATAAGGACGCCAACTATATCGAGCTTGCCCTGCTCGCCCAGAAGATGGGCCGAAGGATATATCTTGTGGTGGAGAAGCTCAACGAGCTGAGGCTGATAGCCGACATCGCACGCCGCATCGACGTCCGCCCAAACATCGGCATCCGGATCAAGCTCTCGTCCACCGGATCGGGCAAATGGGAAGAGAGCGGAGGAGATCAGAGCAAGTTTGGCCTCAACTCGTCCGAGCTGCTCGACGCTCTCGACTTCATGCAGCGCAACAAGCTCACCGACTGCCTAAAGCTGACCCACTTCCACATCGGCAGTCAGGTCACCAAGATCCGCCGCATCAAGAATGCCCTGCGCGAGGCTATGCAGTTTTACGGCCAGCTCTCGTCGATGGGATTCGAGATTGACTTTGTCGACATCGGCGGCGGACTGGGTGTTGACTACGACGGCACCCGCAACGCCAATTCGGAGAGCTCGATGAACTATTCCATACAGGAATATGCCAACGATGCAATCTCGGCCTTGGTGGATGTGTGTGAGAAGAAAAACATCAAGCAGCCCAACATCATCACGGAAAGCGGACGGTCGCTTACCGCCCACCACTCGGTGCTCGTGATCCAGGTGATGGAAACCACCTCGCTACCCTCATGGAAAGACAGCGAGGAGATCGGGCGCGACGCCCATGAACTTGCCCGCGAGATGTATGATATCTGGGACAAGCTGGACACTCCCCGCCTCCTCGAGAGCTGGCACGATGCACTCCAGATCCGCGAGGAAGCGCTCGACCTCTTCAGCCTCGGGCTACTCGATCTGCGCACCCGCGCCCAGATCGAGAAACTATTCTGGAGCATTGCCCGCGAAGTAGGACAGCTTGGCGAAGGGCTCAAACACGCCCCCGAAGAGCTCAAGAAAGTGGCCAGGATCACTCCCGACAAATATTTCTGCAACTTCTCGCTCTTCCAGAGCCTCACCGATTCATGGGCCATTGACCAGATATTCCCCATCATGCCCATCAGTCGCCTCGACGAGCGCCCGTCGCGCACCTGCACCATTCAGGACATGACCTGCGACTCCGACGGCAAGATAGCCAACTTCATCACCAACCATGGCACCCAGAGTGCCCTGCCCGTCCACCCCGTCAAGCCCGGCGAGCCATATTATCTGGCCGTGTTCCTTGTCGGAGCATATCAGGAGATATTGGGCGATATGCACAATCTGTTCGGCGACACCAACGCCGTCCATATCTCGGTCTACAAAGACCGCTACGAGATCGACCGCGTGATCGACGGCGAGACCGTGGCCGAGGTGCTCGACTATGTCCAGTTCAACGCAAAGCGCCTCGTGCGCAATGTCGAGACATGGGTGACGGCCTCGATGAAAGCCGGAAGAATCACTCCTGAAGAGGGTCGTGAATTCCTCTCCAACTATCGCTCCGGTCTATATGGCTACACCTATCTTGAGACCGACTGACATCCCCGCCCAACGATGGATGATGAGGCTCGCCTTCCGGGGTGAGCCTTTTCACGGTTGGCAGCGACAGCCCGGAGCGATCTCGGTACAGCAGGTTGTGGAAGAAGCTCTTGCCACCATTCTGCGGCTCCCGGATCCGGTGCCAGTGACCGGCGCCGGACGCACAGATGCCGGAGTAAATGCTTCGATGATGCCGGCCCACTTCGATGCCGCGCTGCCGATGCCTCCCGAGGCTCTCGTCAGAGCTCTCAACTCCATTCTGGGACATGATATTGCCGTTGAGCAGATCGTAGCAGTGCATCCCGATGCACATGCCCGCTTCGATGCCACCTCACGCACCTATCATTATTATGCGATAGGCGAGAAAAGTCCCTTCGTCTATCCCCTGACATGGCGTGCCCCGGCCACACTCGACTATGAAGCCATGAACATAGCCGCCGAGAAATTGCTGTCTACTTCCGACTTCACCTCTTTCTCCAAGCTCCACACCGATGCCAAAACCAACATCTGCCGAGTGACCCGCGCTGAGTGGATCCCGACTCCTGGAGGGCGCGGAATGACCTTCGTCATCACCGCCGACCGCTTTCTCCGCAATATGGTCAGGGCAATCGTAGGGACGCTTGTCGACGTAGGGCGCGGCAAACTGTCGGCCGACGGATTTGCCGGAATAATCGAAGCCCGCAACCGCTGCGCCGCCGGCACCTCCATGCCCCCGCAGGCCCTCTTCCTCGCCCGCGTCACCTACCCCTATCTCGACTGGTGAAATTAATGGACTAACTGAACTAAACGGCCATATTGGAGCGTTATGAGGCTATAACAATTATAAATAGATTGCGACTATGGACTTCATAACCGAAACTGACCGTATCTACGCATCCGATCCATCGGGCACCCTGTTAGCCGAAGTGACCTTCCCGACTATCGGAGGAATCACGACCATCGACCACACTTATGTGAGCGACTCCCTTCGCGGCCAAGGTATCGCAAGCCAGTTGGTAAAGCTCGCAGCCGATAAGATTCTCGCCGACGGAGGCAAGATAGGCGCTACCTGCCCCTACGCCATCGCCTGGTTTCAGCGCCATCCCGAGTATCCCGTGGTGTGTTCAGGTGCTCCGGCCTGCCGCATAGCCAGCCACCGCAAATAAATCAGACCTAATGAAAACAATCCGACTGGTCTACCCTCAATGGCAGGGAGCCAATATCGCGCGATGGA
>CAYWWE010000034.1:0-20565 GCA_964461785.1 uncultured Bacteroides sp. | reverse complement strand
GAAACGTGCCCGCTCAGAGAATGACCTGGGCTATGCGTGCGCATGCTTCGGCATCGGCCAGAGCATTGTGGTGGTTGTCAAACGGAATACCGAGAAATGCGGCGAGATGAGGCAGGGAAAACGAACCGCACAGGGTGCGGGGAATCACTCTCCTTGCTTTCTGCAGGGTGCAGAGGAAGGTGTATTCGGGATAATCCATGTCGTAGTGGCGGAAACAGGCTCTGATGCACGCTTCGTCGAACGCCTTGTTGTGGGCCACGAGCGGCAGGGTTCCAATAAAACGCTCCAGATCGCTCCACACTTCGGGAAATGTACGGGCGCTGTCGGTGTCGGCTCTCGAGATGCCGTGGATCTCTTCCGTAAACCGGCGGTAATAATAGTTGGGTGTAGGACGGACAAGCTCATAGAAGGTGTCGGTCACTATCCCGTCGACTACTTTGACGGCTCCGATCGAACACACGGAGGTGCGCTCGCCATTGGCCGTCTCTACGTCGATTGCCACAAAGTTATCCATCGCTGACGGTTAATTGAGGGAGACTATATCCGCTACTTTGTTTCTGACCTCCTCCATGAGCCATGAGGGTGTGGACGTGGCTCCGCAGATACCTATCTTGGAGGCATCCTCCACCCAGGATGGATCGAGCGCGGCGGCGTTGGCCACGAGATGAGTGCGGGGATTGACCGAAAGACATTCGGCATAAAGCGCGCGACCGTTGGAGCTCTTTGCCCCGGCAACGAAAAGCACTACATCATGGCTCTCGGCGAAGCGGCGCAGCCCGTCGGCGCGCGAAGCAACCTGGCGGCACACCGTGTCGAAGCTCTCAAACCTCACGCCCTCTTTTATCGAGGATGAGAGCGAATCGGAAATGTGACGCATCCCGTCGAGGCTCTTTGTGGTCTGCGAGAATAGCATTACCGGGCGGCCGGGATCAACAGCGTCGAGTTCATCGCCGTTTTCAACCACGATGGCCGACCCATCGGTCTGCCCCACGAGTCCGTTTACCTCGGCATGACCCTTCTTGCCGTAAATGACGATCTGGGTGCCGGCGGGAGCCGATTCGTAGGCGTGGCGGATCCGCTGCTGGAGCTTGAGCACTACCGGACAGGTGGCATCGATTATGGTCAGTCCGAGCCGGCGGGCGGTCTCGTAGGTCGACGGGGGCTCGCCGTGGGCGCGGAGAAGGATCCGGGAACCGGTGGGGAGGGTTTCAAGCTCGCTATGGGATATGGTCACGAGGCCGCGGCGGCGCAGGCGCTCAACCTCGTCGCTGTTGTGAACGATGTCGCCGAGGCAGTAAAGTGTCGTGCCGCGGTCGAGCTCCTCCTCGGCCTTACGGATTGCATTGACAACTCCGAAGCAGAACCCGGAGCCGGGATCGATCTCTATTCCCGGATTCATCGGCCCGACATGATGCGGTTGAAGAGATCGAGCATCCATGCGTCCTGCTCCTCGATGGTCATCTTGCCGTTGTCGAGCACCACGGCGTCGGGAGCCTGACGGAGCGGGCTCTCCTTGCGTGTGGTGTCGATCGTGTCGCGATGCACTACATTTGCGAGAACTTCCTCATAGGAGGCCGGCTGATTCTTGGCCGCCAGTTCGAGGAAACGCCGACGGGCACGGGTCTCGGCCGAGGCATTGACAAAGACCTTCATCTCGGCATCGGGGAAAACGGTGGTGCCTATGTCGCGTCCATCCATCACGATGCCGCGGTTGCGGCCGAGGGCGCGCTGCATCTCGGTCAGGGCATGGCGCACAGCGGGCACGGCTGCAACCGGACTGACCATGGAGCTGACAGCCATGGAGCGGATCTGATCCTCCACGTCTTCTCCGTTCAACAGAGTGTGCTGTCCCTCAGGAGTGGGAAGGAAATCGATCGATATGGCGGGGAGAGCGGCTTCGAGACGGGAAGTGTCGAGGCTCTCCGTTTCCAACGAAGCTATTCCGGAGCGGAGAGCATATAAGGTCACGGCTCGGTACATGGCTCCCGAGTCGATATAACGGTAGCCGATGGCAGAAGCGAGGCGCCGGGCCATGGTGCTTTTGCCTGATGATGAGAAGCCGTCGATTGCAATAATTATCTTGTCCATAAGAGTAGGTGATTATCGGAGAAGTTCGTTGAGGTCGGTAGTGAAATTGACCATCAGGGTCGTTGCACCGCTATGGGGTTGCGCTATCGCCACGCCTATCCCTATCGACGACAGATGAAGACCTGCGCCGAGAGAGAATCCGGAGAGAAGCGACCGCGAATAGTTTGACATATCGGTACGCGTGCGGTAATTGTAGCCGAGACAGAGATTGAATTTTTCGGAGGCGATGAGATCAGCGCCAAACACAAGATGCCTGAGGAGATTTGATCCGAACGAATCCTTTATCACGGCTTCAGACGTGCCGTCGCCATGATCCAGATAGGGCACACTCCATCGGGTCAGGTCATAAGCTGTTACTGAAAACCTCACGGGAAACGTGCCGAAACTTTTTGCCCATCCGAGCCGGATGTCGATGGGCAGGCGGTCGTAGGTGTCGTTGAAGCGTTTGACCTGGCCGCCGAGATTGGCCGCAACCGCCGAGAGCGAAAGGTCGCGGTCGGCATCATAATAGTTCAGGCCAAGATCGGCGCCGATTGCAACCGCCGAGTAGTGGGAGTAGGAGGAGTAGGCTACCTTTATGGCGAATCCGCCGCGCAGGCAGTCGGTGAGGTCGTGGGTGTAGCCGCCGCTGAAAGTGAGATCGATAGGTGCGAAATCGCCGGTGATGTTGCCGGAGGCGTCGGTCTCCTTGATCGAGCCATAGCCGAAATATTGGATTGCGGCTGTCCAGGCGGCACGTTCGCCGGCAGCCATGCCGTAGCGGAGGCCGGCGAAGTTGCTGCCTCCGAGCCAGTGCATATAATTGACACCGAGCTGCCGGTCAAACTCAGGGCCGAGCAGGGCGGGGTTCTGATCGACAGTGAAGATATCGGTAGGGTCTGCCACAGTGATATTGACACCTCCGAGACCGAAGATGCGGGTAGATGCAGGAATCTCGAGAAATGAATAAGCCGGGCTACCACCCCCGGTTACGCTTGATGTCTGTGCCTGAAGCGCAACAATGCCTGCCACAGCCATCACGACCACAGCCAGGGATCTCAGACAGGAATTGAAACAAGGAATCTTCACCCTCTAATAACGATGCCGACCGGCGATTTATTGTTAAGGGGCTTTAAAGACCCTAAAGACTTTGAAGTCCTTAAGGTCCTCAAAGTCTTTAGGGTCATCAGAGTTTCATAAGCAGTGGTCAGTTGGTCTTGATGACGAGGAAATTGCTGACGCTCCAGAATTTGGAGGGATTCTGGATGCGGATCAGTTTCTGACCGGAGGCATCCGTCACGATAGTGTAGGAGTCGGATGGCTGGTTGGTCATGACTTCGGCCTTGGTGGCGTGGGTCGGAATCTCTGTGAGAGTGCGTTTGTCGGCCTTGGTGAAGTAGCTCTTGTTGAAGTCTTCGGGCAGGATCTTTGTCTTGCGCAGGAATCCCGATTCGATGATCTTGTTTGCTTTGAGCTCTTTCTGTGTGCCTATTACAAAGTAGCAGGTGTTGAGCTCGTTGGAGATCTCTGTTGCGGCCATTTCAGCCTGATCGCGGCTCTCCGTGACTTCGGCAACGGCATTGGTGAGGGAGTCGATCTGGGTACCTAGCTCGGTTATCTTCATGCCGGCTTCGGCGAGCTGATTGTTGAGGGTGGTGATCTCGGTCTGCTGCTCGGCAATCTGTGCCTTCAGATTGGCTATGGTGGTGAGCATCGTCGAGTTCTGGCCCGAAAGCTCGCCAAGGTGTTTCTCGAGTTCTTCCAGACGCTCGCGGCGCTGCTTCAGGGCTTCCTGAAGGGCAGCCATGTCGGTGCGGAGCTGATTGCGGCGTGAGGGGCTCTCGGACGTAAGCGATCCGGAGGTGACGACTATGCGCTCGATCTCCTTGATCTGTGTCATGCCGTCGGTAATGTCGTTGATCAGGGCAAAGAGGGAGTCCTGAGTGGCAAGGGTGTGCTGGAGCTTGTTGGTGAGCACATCGTTTGCGGCCTCTGTTCTTTCGAGTTTCTCTTTATCGCCGCAGGAGGTGAAAGGAACGACAGCCAGCGACAGGAAGGCGGCTACGGTTATGGAAGAGGATAAAAGTCGGTTCATATCATTTATTCTGCATTGTCGGTGTCACGGTATTTGTTGCGGTGCGTTCCGTGGGATGCCGGTGAATCTGCCGCACCTAAAACAATAACGATCTCACCGCGCGGATTGTTTTCGGTAAAATGATTTATAAGCTCCGAGAGGGTGCCGCGCGCAGTCTCCTCGTGGAGTTTGGAGATCTCGCGTGAGACGGATGCCGGCCGGTCGGGGCCGCAAACGTCTGCGAGTTGTTGGAGGGTTTTGACCAACCGTAGCGGGCTCTCGTAGAGGATGGTGGTGAGAGGAGAGGCCGCGATCTCGGCCATCCGCGTGGCCCGCCCTTTCTTAGGGGGCAGGAATCCCTCGAAAGCAAATCTCTCGCATGGCAATCCGGAACTGACAAGTGCCGGGACAAACGCTGTCGCTCCGGGAAGAGTAGTGACCGGAATGTCGCGGCGCCGACATTCTCGCGAAAGCAGGAATCCCGGATCGGAGATGCCCGGGGTGCCGGCATCGCTCACCAGAGCTATATCCTCGCCGTTTTCAAGCCGTTGCATCACAGCCTCGAGAGCGGCATGTTCGTTGAACTTATGAAACGCGAGCAGGGGAGTGGATATGCCGAAATGGCGCATCAGAACTCCGCTCGTGCGGGTGTCTTCGGCAAATACCGCACTCACCGACTTCAGGACCTCGATTGCGCGAGGGGTCATGTCGTCGAGATTGCCGACCGGTGTGGGAACGATATAGAGCATCAGCGGGCGGCTGCGACAACGGCAAGGAAATCAATCACTTCAGGATCTTCGGTATCCCAACACAGATCGTTGGTTATGAAATCGTTGAGATCGTCGGTGTCGGTCAGGCCCGAAAGGATGGCGAGGGTGTCGGCCATCTGGGCGTCGCTGCCTCCGAATAGTGTGCGGCGGAAGCGGAATTTATCGTTGAGGGTCAGGACGATAGCACGGGAAGCAGCCGGAGTTTCCTCCGGTGCCGCAGGGGCGGGTGCCGTTGGTTCGGCCACATCGTTGACATCGGCATCAGATGTCTCCTCAAAAGCCACTGACTCGGTTATAGCCTCGTTGTCGGCAGTCTCTTCGGCTGTGTCCTCTTCCTGAATTACTTCTTCCGGCGCAGGCTCCGCGACGGTCTCGACGGAGGTGTCGGTCATTGCTGAAATTCCCGCAAGGAGATTGCTGCATTTGTCCTTGAGCATGCTGTAGATCTCAGCGGGGGTCATATCATCGCGTCGCTCGGCAAGCATCAGCAGGCCTTCGATCTCAAATGTGAGACCCAGCAGTCTGCGGATTTCTGTATGGTTATTAGTCATGGTTGAATTTTTTGCGAATCTACGAAAAAAATCTGAGAAAGAATGTTTCCGCGGCTTTATTTATGTCGGATACGGCACACGGGAAGTCATTGACGATAAGAACAACGGTGTGTGTCGGCATTCCGTTGTCGTCGAGCATGTATCCGGCAAGAGATCTCACACGGCGCATTGATCCCGTCTTGAGAGCCATCCGGCCTTCGAGGGGTGTTCCGGCAAGGAAGCGCTTGACTGTGCCGTCGCGACCAACTTTAGGAAACAACCCCGCATATTCCTTTGCAAACGGAGAGCGGGCCATCCATGTGAGCACGTCGGCCATGAACCATGGGGTGACACGGTTGAGGCGGCTGAGGCCGCTACCGTCGATTATGGTGACGCTGTCGGTGTCGGCGCCTCGAAGCTGCCAGAGAGCTTTTTCACGGCTCACGGCGGTGTCGCGAGGTTCGCGCGGAGCTATGGTGCGGAGCATCCCTT
Organism: uncultured Bacteroides sp.; assembly: GCA_964461785.1. Lineage (GTDB taxonomy): Bacteria > Bacteroidota > Bacteroidia > Bacteroidales > Muribaculaceae > Paramuribaculum. The sequence goes on along the minus strand of CAYWWE010000034.1, from coordinate 14,632 downwards.
CGGCAAACAGATTGTCGCTGCGGTACATAAGGCTCTGCAAGATGGCGGGAAATTCCGGAGACAGGACCGATGTGAGATCCTCCGATTTGTCTGTCTCCGTTATCCCGGAATCGCCTATCCCTATCCCTGCTTCGGCAAGTGCCGATTTAAGATAGTAGATGAATGCTTCGGAGGGAGAGGGCATGGCGAGCTCCACTTCCGACCCTTTGGCAGCCGGGCGCCCCCAGGCCTTTACGGTGGTGAGCGGTGGCTTGGAGTCATAGCCCATGCGGCCGCGTTTGGTGCGTCGGAAGTCTATCTTGAGGCCGGGGATGTGGGGCGTGGTAATGCGGGACGGGAGTGAGAGGGTGTATCGGTTGTCGCGCCAGTTGAAGCCACGGAACATAGCTCCGTAAGGCCACATGAAGTCGTCATTGGCCCAGCCTGGGGGATAATAAGGATCGGGCACAACGGAACTGTTGATACGGACTGTGCCGGCAATGCTGTCGATGCCTGTTGCATGAAGTGCGATGGCTATGCTGTCGCGCAGCGCGTCGGGAGCATCGAAAAAAGATGAGCCGAGTGTAGGATCGCCCGAAGCATCTATGATAAGGTTGCCGTGAAGTATTCCGTCGGATACGTTGCCTGAGATCCTTACTCCGGTCACGAAACATCGGTCGGGAGCATAGAGGCTCATGACTGAAGCCGATGTTACGGCCTTCATGATGCTTGCCGGACACATAGGGCGGTCGGCCCCGTATTCGGCCACAACATTGCCCGTGGCGATCTCCTCGATATACAGGCCGATCACCGACTTCCCGGCTCCGGGAAAGGAGAGTGGAGCAACTGAGTCTGACATGGCAGGGCCGGGATCTGTGCGTCCCGCCTCTGCCGCGAGAACCGGTACTGTCCCGAATATCCAGGCAGCTATCGCTCCTATAATGAATAAAATATGTCGCATAAAAAGATTATGAAGCCGGCCCACGACCGGCAAAACTTCAACAAAGATAAGCATAATTCCGGTTTTATACGAATAAGCTAAAGCCGAAAAAGCCTATCTTTGCAGGTTGCAACAATATCGCGATATGACAGAATTGCTTACTTCGGTAGCCGATCTACTGTGTGGCTATCCTCTTTTCTTTCTCCTGATCGGGGGTGGACTTGTGCTGTTTATATGTTCGGGGGCGCTTCCCCTGCGCCGGTTGCCTGATGCTTTCCGTCTATTGCGCGAACGTCCGCATAAGGATGGCGACGGTGGGTCGGGACAGATCTCTTCGGTCAAGGCCCTGGCTTCAGTGGTGGCTGCCACTGTTGGCATGGGAAATATTGCCGGTGTGGCCATCGCGCTTGTTATGGGAGGTCCTGGTGCTATTTTCTGGATGTGGGTGAGCGCCATCGTGGGTATGGCCTCCAAATATCATGAGGGGGTGCTGGCAATAGCATACAGGGAAACGGCTCCCGACGGATCAACACGCGGAGGCCCAATGTATATCATCCGCAAGGCTCTTGCGCCGCGGTGGTGGTGGATGGCGGGCTGTTTTGCTGTTGCAGGTATGATCGGCACTCTGTGCATAATGAATGCCAATCAGCTCACCGAGGCCACTCTGGCCATTGCCGGGATTCCTGTCGAAGATCTCGGGGCTCGTGTGGTGGTTGGAACGGTCATTGCCTCGATAGTGGCGGCGGTGGTGCTCGGAGGCATCCGGCGCATCGCTACTGTGGCTGCTGTCATGGTGCCCGTCATGGTTGGACTATATTTCCTGATGGTTGCATATATCCTTGTGAGCCGGTATGAACTCCTTCCGGAGGCTGTGATCTCCATTTTCCGAGAGGCATTCAGTCTGCGGGCAGGTTGGGGAGCGCTGATCGGAGTGGCGCTGATCGGGGCGCGCCGCGCAATGCTGGTGAATGATGCGGGAGTGGGCACGGCCTCGATAATGCACGGCGAGAGCCGCGGCACTACACCTGAACGCGAGGGCTTGATAGCGATGCTCGGGCCGGCCATAGATTCAGGTTTCGTGTGCACTCTCACGGCGCTTGCCCTGCTTGTGAGCGTCGACTTCCGGTCTATTGACAGCAGCAATATCCAGGGGCTCTCGCTCGCGATGGACGGTTTCGGCTCCGCTATTCCCGGCGGACGAGGGATGCTGATGGCGGTGGTGGCTTGTTTTGCCCTCTCGTCGATGTTCAGCTACTCCTTTTATGGCAACCGATGTGCCTGCTATCTCTTTGGCCCTCGGGGATCGCGTGTCTACACATGGTTCTTCATTCTGTCGCTGATATTGTTTGCGGCCGTGCCGTTGTCGGCGGCTGTGGCCATGTGTGATATGTTTTATTTCTTCATGGCTTTTCCGACAATGACCATGCTGCTTATGTTGCGGCGACGAGTCAAGGAACTGACAAAATAAATGAAGCCGCCCCTTTCACGAGTCAGATGAAGGGGCGGCTTAAGCTAATATAAGAATTCGGCTAAGCGGTCATCAGCACCAGAGCCACGCCGCAGAGAATGAGCAGGGTGTTGCCGATGGCGTATGTAACGGTATAGCCCATCGCCGGGATGGTTGATCCGATGGCATCCTGAATAGCACCGAGGCTGGCGGTTGTGGTTCGCGCTCCTGCGCAACAACCCAGATTGACAGCCGACGGGAACTTGAATATCTTCTGACCAATGACGGCTCCAAGCAGAAGGGGCACCGAGGTACAGATCACGCCCATGAAGAAGAGCACCACGCCGACCTCCTTAAGACCGGAAATGAACGAGGGGCCGGAGCTGATGCCTATCACGGCGATAAACATATTGAGGCCGAGGTTGTTCATGAGCCATGTGGCAGGCTGAGGGATGCTTGCGATCTTGGGATACTTGGCACGGAGCCATCCGCAAACGAGACCCGAGATCAGTGCGCCGCCCGAGGTTGACAGGCTGATCGGGATGCCTCCGACATGGATAGTGATCGCGCCTATGAGGGCTCCGATAAAGATGCCGAGACCTACGAGCACCATGTTGGTGGAGGTGGCGGGGCGGTCGGCCATGCCGAGAGCGGGAGCGGCTGCTTCCACCTCATGTTTCAGACCGACGATCGTGATCTCATCGCCGGGATAGAGCTTGGTCTGTGCGAAAACCGGAATCTCTACACCGCTCCGGGCGATCTTCTTGATCGAGACACCATACATCACTTTGAGCGAACGGATCTGATCTACGGTAATAGTATTGCCGATCTTCTTCTTGGTGAGAGTTACCGAGAGTTGCTCGGCTGGGAAGTTGAGAAGCTCGGGATCATACACTTCGGGCCCGATCCAGCTTTCGTCGCCAATGATATATTCACGTCGGCCCGAGAGCACTATCTCGTCGCCTTTGCTCACCATGACTCCTGAAGCGGGCTCGGTGATCTCCGACGAGCCCGCATGGCGGATGCGCTCGACAAAGAGGCGGCGCTCCTGATCGGCGAGATGATTTTCAATCTCGGCAATGCTGCGGGGCGACGAGAAGAAATCGTCGTTGCAACGGTAGGCGCGGAAAGCCACCGGACGGTTGGCGTTGATAAAGGCCGGATCAGATGAGAGGGAGCTCTTGTTCATGCTCTTTTCCAGCTCGGCTGTCTCGGCTTTGACTTTCGACAGGCCACCGAGCAGCATGGGGGCTACATTGGCAAGGAGATAGGCCGAGCCGATGGTGCCGAAGATGTAGCACACTGCATAGCACACGGGGATGATGTCAAGCCAGCTCTGACGGGTGGCATCCGACACGCCGAGGGTCGACATAGTGTCGGTGCCTACACCGATCACGGCCGAAATGGTCTGCGCACCGGCAAAGAGGCCGATAGCTTCGCCCGGACCGTAGTGCATCACTTTGGCTACAACCCAGGTGGTGATGAGACACAGGGCACATACGATCACTGCAAAGAAAACCTGTTTCAATCCGTCGCCGCGGAGAGCCCTGAAAAATTGCGGGCCCACACTATAGCCGATGGCAAAAAGGAACAGAAGGAAGAATACATCCTTCATCGGGCCCGGGATTGAGATGTTGAGCTGGCCGACGAGTACGCCCACCAGAAGCACCGAAGTGACGGTGCCGAGTGAAAAAGATTTGTATTTGAGCGATCCGATATAGAATCCTATGCCGATTGTGAGGAACACCGCCAGAGAGGGATATTGCCTCATGGTATCTACGATCCAGTCCATGGGAATTGTTGGGGATAAAGATTATTTTGGTGTGTGGTTAAATCAAATTGAGTCGCTGTCGGTCTGGCCGGAGGGAGATTCGGTTGTAGTGCCTGAGGCGGTCTGGTCGCTTGCCGCGAAGATGCGGCTCAGATATTTTTCCTGCACCTTCTGAAGGAGCTCCCAGAATCCGGGAACGAACAGAGTGCCGAATACTGCGTTGACGGCCATGCCGAACACTACCGCTGTGCCGAGGGCTACCCGGGATGCTGCTCCTGCGCCGGTGGCAAAGAGCATGGGCAATACGCCGAACACGAAGGCCAGAGCCGTCATCATGATGGGGCGGAAACGGATGGTGCCCGCGTCGAGGGCAGCCTGCCGGATCGTCTTGCCCGATTTGCGGAAGTCGACCGCATACTCGATGATAAGGATGGCGTTCTTTGCCGACAGACCCAGCAGGAGGATTATGCCGATCTGGGTGTAGATGGAGATTGACTGCGACATACAGATACAGCCGAATATCGTGCCGAGGATGGCGGTGGGCATCGAGATGATCACCGCTATCGGGTCGGTCCAGCTCTCATATTGGGCAGCGAGCACAAGGAGGGTGATGACTACCGCAAATATCAGCACGGTCGACACGGTGGTGCTTGACTGGGTTTCCTGGAAGGCCTCGCCGGTCCATGCGTAGGAGAAGTTGTTGCCTACTGCATCCTTCAGCAGACTCTCCATCGCCTTGATGCCGTCGGCACTCGAAACGTTGGCAGCGGGTGTACCGGTGATCGAGGCGGTGTTATACATATTGTAGCGGCTCACAGTGGCCTGACCCATCGTGGGTTTGACCGTGGCGAAGGCTGAGAATGGTACCATCTCGCCCAGCGAGTTGCGCAGGCTCAGACGGCGGACGTCGTCGGCTGTGGCGCGCGATGAGGCATCGCCGCTCACTGTGACCTGATAGGTGCGCCCGAACTTGACGAAGTCGTTGACATAGCTGCCGCCCATAAACTCCGACAGGGTGTTGTAGACATCATCCAGAGTGAGGTTGAGCATCTTGGCGCGGTCGCGGTCAACCTCGACAGTGTATTGCGGCACGAGACCCTGGAACTGGGTGGTGAGCTGCGCAAGTTGCGGTTCGTCCTTGATCTTGGCCTGCATCTGAGCGATGGCATCGGCCAGAGCCTCGGCTCCGAGGTTGTTGATGTCGAGCAGCTGCATCTGCAGGCCGGAGGTCATGCCGAGGCCGGGGATGGATGGCGGATTGATCGAAAATACGATCGGTTCCTGATAGGCGGCAGTGAGCTCGTTGACCTGAGCTATGATGCCGTTGACGCTCTCGCTCTTGGCCTTACGTTCGCCCCAGGGCTTGAGCACCACGAAGAGCGAACCCATGTTGCTGCCTGAGCCTCCGCCCATCATCGACATACCCGAAATGGAGATCACATCCTTGACGCCGGGGATCTTGAGCACCTCGGCCGATATATCGCTGACAATCTTGTCTGTTCGGTCGAGCGAAGCACCTGTAGGGAGCTGGATAGAGGTCATGAAATAGCCCTGATCCTCTTCAGGTATATAGCTTGTGGGCCACTTGATGAAACCGTAGAAAGCCACTACACAGAAGGCGAGATAGACACCGATGGCCACGAAAGGACGCTTGAGCAGACCGCCAACGGCTGCGGTGTATTTCTTCACGGTCCAGCCCCAGCCGGTGTTGAACCAGCGGTAGATAAAGAAGCGGGGCTGCGCATCTTTCTTCTTGCGGAGGAAGAGGGCGCACATGGCGGGGGTGAAGGTGAGGGCGTTGAAGCCTGAGAAGGCTACAGAGGTGGCGATGGTGAGGGCAAACTGTTTGTAGAGCTCGCCTGTGATGCCGCTGATGAAGGCGGTGGGGATGAATACGGACAGAAGCACGAGCACCTCGCCTATGATTGGCGACTGCAGCTCCTTCATCGCTTTTTCGGCGCTCTGCCGGGGGGTGAGGACACCCTCCTGGACAAGTCGCGCGCAGTCTTCCACCACCACTATCGCATCATCCACCACAATCGCGATTGCCAGTACGAGGCCGAAGAGGGTAAGGGTGTTGAGCGAGAAGCCGAGGAGCTTCATCACGGCGAATGTGGCTATGAGAGACACCGGGATGGCTATCATCGGGATGATCACGGCGCGCCAGCTCTGGAGGAAGATGAGGATCACGACCATGACGATGAGGGTGGTCTCGATAAAGGTGACGAGCACTTCGTCGATCGAGGCGGTGACGAACGAGGTCGTATCCATGATCACATGATACTGCACTCCCTCGGGGAAATACTGCGAGAGCTCGGTCATCTTGGCCTTAACCTTATTTGACACGTCGAGAGCGTTGGAGCCCGGGAGCTGCTGCACGCCGATGAGGCCGGCGTTCTTGCCCGATACATGCGATACGCTCGAATAGCTGTCGCTTCCGAGATCGACTTTGGCAATATCTTTCAGATAGAGTATGGATCCGTCGGGCTCGGCGCGGAGAATGATGTTGCTGAACTGGTCGGCATCCTGGAGCTGACCCTGTGCGGTGAGGGTAAACTCGAAGCCTACATTGCTGCTCACGGGGGGAGCGCCTACGCTGCCGGCGCTCACTTCAAGATTCTGTGAGCGGATCATGCCCATCACGTCATCGGGCGTCAGGCCGCGAGCCTGCATCTTGTCGGGATCGAGCCACACGCGCATGCTGTATTCGCCGCCGCCGAAGGCCTGGGCGCCGCCAACGCCGTCGATGCGCGAGATCTCGTTGATGATGTTGAGCTGAGCGTAGTTGGTGAGGTAAAGGGCATCGTAGCGGTCGGGATCATCGCTCTCGAGGGAGATGAACAGCACGATATTGGATGATTCGGCGTTGACCGACACACCCTGTTCTGTGACAGCCGTGGGCAGGGTTGCCTCGGCGCGCGAGATGCGGTTCTGCACCTTTACGGAGGCTTCGTCGAGATCGACACCGTTTTCAAATGTCACGGTGAGGTTGTAGCTGCCGTTGCTCGATGTGGAGCTCATATACATCATGCCCTCCACGCCGTTGACCTGCTCCTCGATGGGCTCGGCCACGGTCTTTGCCACGGTTTCGGCATCGGCACCGGGATAGGTGGCGGTGACCATGACAGTAGGGGGGGTGATGTCGGGATATTGCGAGATCGGGAGAGTCTTGACTGTGACCAGTCCCACCAGCACCATTATGATGGCCAATACAGTGGCGAATATCGGCCTATCGATAAAGAATCTTGAAAACATAAGTGATCGGAGTTGAATGGTGATGATGGAGGATTATTTGGCAAGCACGGGATCAACTGTCATGCCGTCGCGCACCTTGAGAAGGGCTTTGGTCACATAGCGGTCGCCGGGACGCAGACCCTTGGTCACCACGCGGAGAGTGTCGTTGTAGAGGTCGCCTGCCTCAATGGGGGTGTAGACAACTTTGTTGGAGTCGTTGACAACATAGAGGTATTTGCCTCTCTGATCGGTGCCGATCGAAGCGTCCTTGACCAGAATAGCGTCGTCGATACGCCCCTCGGGCAGCTTGACCTTGACATACATGCCTTCGCGAAGCTCCTTATACTGGTTGTCGATCTTGGCTTTGAGGGTTATGGTTCCGGTTGAGGTCTTCATCGAGGGAGCCATATAATCGAGAGAAGCGGTGTAGGTGTGGGGGAGTTCCTCGGAAAAGGAGACCGGCAGATTGTTGAGGTTAACGGAGTCTTTACCGCTCATGGAGTTGAGCAGATCAAGAAATTCTTCGTCGGCAATGGCGAAAGTGGCGGTCATGGTGGAATTGTCGTAGATGGTGCAGAGGGTGAAGGGCTCTCCCTCGCCACTTACATAGTTGCCCACGGAGATGACATTGTCGCTGACATCGCCGTCGACGGGTGCAGTGATGGTGCAATAGCTCAGACGGGTGCGGGCGGTCGACAGAGCTGCCTGTGCATTTTTGATCGAGGCTTCGGCCTGCTTATATGCGCTCTCGGCCTGAACCACCTCCATCTTGCTCACGGCATCTTTCTCAAGGGCTTTCTTCACGGCCTCGTAATGCTCTTTGGCGTAGTCGCGGGTGCTGACGGCGGTTGCCAGCGATGCCTGAGCCTGGTTGAGGGCGTCGCGGTAAAGAGTCGGGTCGATGGTGAAAAGCACCTGACCGGCTTTCACCTGCGAGCCGCTGGTGTAGTTTTTGGATTGAAGGGTGCCGTTGACCTTGGCCTTGACGTCGACACTCTTGTTGGCGGTCAGTGTGCCCGGATAGGTGTTGTAGACGGTGATCGACTTGACCTCAGGAACGGCTACGTCGATTTTTTCAGCCTCGGCGGTTTCGGATGAATGACTCTTGTGGTGGCATGACACTGCGGTAAGCGCCAGACACGCAACTGCAACGGCAGTCAGAAAATTTTTTGTTTCCATACATTAAAATTGAACTGGTGAGCCACCTAAGGCTTTGTATAAATCTATCAGGGCGATCACGGCGTTTCCTCGGGCCGTGACCATGGAGTTTGCGGTGGTGAGGCGGTCGATCTGAGCGTCGACAACGGGTGTGAATGCCGACAGACCGGAGGTGTATTGCTCTACCGATAGGTCGAATGCTTCGGTGCTTTGGTCGAATACCTTCTTGTCGGCTTCGTAAGTGGCGACCGAGGCCTGATAATCGGCCATTGCGTTGTTGACCTCCGACACGGCGGTCATGACCGTAAGATTGTAGTTGTCAATGCCGATCTGCATCTGCTCCTTGGCTTGTGCCACGGCATATTTGCGCTCAAAGCCGCTGAAGACGGTCCAGCTCAGTGTCGGAGCGATGGAATAGTAGAAGCTCTGGCTGTGGAAGAGATTGTCAATGTCGGCCGACTGTACTCCGATGGTGCCGTTGAGAGTGAGGGTGGGGAGGAAATCCTTCTTGGCGATGCCCACTTCGGCGGCATACATGGCCAGCTCGGCCTCCGACGATACGATGTCGGGGCGGCGGCGAAGCAGGTTCATAGGCACTCCCGAGGGAATGATCTGCTGATAGCCGGGGAGGGGACGGTGAGGCGTCAGCATAGGCTCGATGGCCTCGGGATAGACGCCGAGCAGGATGGAGAGGGCGTTGATGGTCTCGCGCATCGACACATTGAGCTGCGGCAGGGTGGCCTCGGTCTGGTAGTAGACGGTCTTGGCCTGGGCTACGTCGAGTTTCGACACGAGTCCCACCTCATGGCGGGTCTCGGCTATCGAAAGCACCCGTTTCTGCGACTCCATGTGCTCATGTGCTATGGCTTCCTGAGCCTGAAGCACACGGAAGTTGACATAATATGTGGCTATCTGGGCTGTCATGCTCACCATTGCCGACACATATTCGGCGCGTGAGGCACGGTAGGCGGCTTTCTTTGCCTTGACGTTCTGATATATCTTGCCGAAAACATCTATCTCCCAGCTCATGTCGGCGCCGAGGCTGTAGGTGTTGGTATTGGCTCCCGCAGCGTGGCGGCGCTCATAGCCGGCCGAGGCCTGAATGGTGGGATAATAACCCGATTTGGCCTGCTGCATGGTGAGACGCGCGATCTCCCTGCGGCGTGCGGCCTGATCGAGGTTGAAATTATTGTCGATGCCCATGACGATGAGAGAGTCGAGCACAGGATCGTCAAACGACTTCCACCACTGGTCGTCGGTCGGTAAAACTGCCTCGACCTCAGGGGTGTACTGCCATTTTTCGGGCATGGGACTGCGCAGATATGCTGAGTTGTTATTGCTCTGGGCGCAAATCTCCGGCGCAAAAGCAATAAGCATGGATGCGATAGCTGAAACGAGAGTAGGTGTTTTCATGCAAACAATTCATTATGTTTTGTTAACAAACCCAGGGCTGAATTGTTCGCTGCCGCAGTGTAGGCTATCGGCTACTTGCGTTATAGTGCTATGTATGGGTAATGCGGTGAATGATAATGTCTTATCTGTTGCTTGAAAATAAGTGATGGAGCCATGAAAAATGTTTGCGGCGGGGGAGATAGTCAAGGTCACGGCCGTGGGCATACGCCTCCCGTTCAAATGAAATATTATAGTAGGCCGTCTTCCAGTGACGGTACTGAATCAGCCGTGCAGTCCACTCGATGAGGTAGAGGATATAGAAAGGCACGAAAAGGAGCTCACACTGCTGCGCGGTGTGGATCCGCTCATGATTCATCACATAACGGTCGATCCAGCTCGAGTCGCTCGTCCAGAACGTCCCGAACAGATTCACGCAATATCCCTTCGGAATCAGCCTGCATTTTATTATCATTTCCAAATTATAGTTTTATAGATTATTACTCCCAAAAAGATCATAAAGGCAGGCATCAATATAAACAACATCCCTGCCAAAATCAACTTCCATAAAGTCGTGATCCTTGAAAAAAGGCCGATACTTTTTGGGTAGTATCTTCTGGGAAAGGTTATTAAGGTTAATATTTGCGTAATGGACGGTTCCGACAACTGGACGAGCTCTAATTTTTAAGTAGCTGTTTTCTTTCGTCCGCTCACACAGAACTTTTAGTGCATAATTGCAAATGGTGCTTGAAAGTTGAGCGTAACCAACGCAGTTGGCTTTGCCGTTTGGAATATCATTAATGTTTGAGAAGGATAAGATTTCGGCTGTTAAAGCACAGCTATAACGAATAACTGAGTTTGGATTGTCCATCAGTGCAACATCATGGCTAATACGTTCTTTCAGCTCATTACTGAGCGGGAAAGCCTTATATTCTCGATAACTTGTTTTATGCAATTCAAATCCAAAACACGAAAGCATAAAGACAATTATCACTATTACCACAAGTGATATTAATGCAATTTTCTTCTTTGCGCTCATCTTTGTTCAGTTTTAGAACTGCAAAAATAAAGATTTAGGATATAGTGATGAAAATTTTCTGACTTGACTTATTTGCTATTGGTGTTGAAAATGTTGAATGAATATTAATCATCTAAATTTAACTAATTAAAATTGTGCGTGTGACGCAAAATGACAATTAGGAATATTGGTTGGTATGTGATAAAAATTAAAAAATGCTATTGTCCGTGCTATATATCAATAGGGGTTTATCACACTTGCTTCTCAACTCGTTAATTTTCTTGAAGGCATTTGAGGTGATGGTAAAACAGCCTTGGCTTAATGGCAAACAAGGCAATCCCAAAACTCTGATGTCAGGCATACCATCGTGAATTAGTATACCTCTTGAATAAGCATTTGAGTTGGACGCGTCCAATCCATGTAATTCATAGCAATTTAGGTCATACTGGGTTGTTTTTCTTTTCATGCCAATCTTGAAATGCCCAAGACAAGAATAATAACTACCCTTCTCATTGCTAAATTTCGGTGTGAAAATACAATCCAAATCTTTTCCAATTCCATGAGCGCACAGACTTGAATAAAATATCTCATTACATTCCAAGTCCACTATAAACAATCTTTCTTTGCCGGAGTAGATCGAAAAGTCAACTATAATGCAGTATTTTTCAGATAGATTATTTCTCTTACAATAATTTTCGAGTCTAACTATTAGATTAGGATTTATATGATCATTATAAATACGACTCCACAAAAATGAGGAAGCAATCAGCAGAGCAGCAAGCATCGACAGCCTGATGGACCATGTAATTATTTTTTTCATGTATTTTTAATATCGTATCTTTTAGTCCTCTAATAGGCTTATTAATAACAATTACGTTTTAGTTGTCAAGTCTATAAATCATAACCCAAAATGAGCAGAATTAAAACCAAATAAATCATTAACGGGATAATAACGCAGATTATCACAGACGCGGTTATGTAATCCCATCCGATATTACGGAACCAACATAGAAAGCGGACTGAATCATCAAACACTTCATCACACCATGTGCTGAATTTATGACGCGTAGCAATAAAAATGCAAGTCCACAATATTGCCACTATTCCGGTGAAGATGGGTAGTTTGACTATAAGATCACCCATTATTGTCCAGGAAAGCGGAATCAGCAGATAATAGACGAGTATGTTAATTTCGTTATAAGAGAAATTTGTCAAAGTCGCTATCCGGACCAAGGCTTTCGCGGTAATTGCGAATACTCTCCTCATAGGCATCAAAACAAAAAGGTATAAACCATCTGTAAATTACAAAACTTACAACTAAGAGAAAGATACCAATACAAAGTTGAATCATGTTATTTCTTTCGTAACATTGATAATGTAACAGAATCAGTAGAGCCGGAAAAGAACTTGTCTAATACTCGTTTGAATACATCGTTAGGACATATATAGTCAAAGAGGGTCATGCTGGATCCAAGTTTAATCCAATCGGGTCCGAAGATACATACCGGATTGCTTTCTTCGAGGTTAAGAAGTGCTTCGCAGATTTCTCTCAGTCTTCCGGCCAACTTATCATCTTTAAGGTAAGCGCGAGCCTCATCCTCGCATGTAATACCGTAAAACCATGTGTTACGCGAGTGTCCAAAACCTCTGAGCTGTGGGAATATAAACCACATCCAATGGCCAGTTTTCTTGCCATTCCTGATCTCCTCAAGAGCTTTTTCATAGATTCCAAAGTCTTGAGCGTTCTTGAAGCGTGCTAAATAATATCTGTCTGCCATTTAATAGGATTTAATACTGGATATTTTTATGACGATATACCTTATAATCAGAATACGCTTTATTAACTATGATATTCTTTTGCTTAAAGTCACTAATCCATTGCTCGCCATTCCACATGGCAATGTGTCCAAATATATGATGCTTAACATGCGGAAATACGCAGATATCTCCTTTTTGAGGAGTATATGCTTCTTCTTTTATCTCTTTCCATCCAACTAAAGGCAGATAATATTCATATGCCCATGCAGGAAGTATGATCGAAGGGCTACCACCTGTTTGCATTGCGCGCATGACAAACCATGCACAGCAATTGTGTGAGCGGGAAAGAGCATTTTCCGTAAGAAGTTTGGCGGCGGTGTCGATATTGAAGGATGCGGTGTTACACCATGCAATATAACCAATAATAGTGATGGTTATTAATACAATTTTCTTTCTCACGTCAATAACTTTTTCACGTTGTAATAGCAAAGATAGTAATTCAGGAATTAACTTTCGTGCATGGAAGAGAGAATCCTTAACTCCGCAATGCACTCCTCAATCCCATTTGCAGCTCCACGTTTAAGAGTGTCAATATAATGATCAAAATCGCCTACACTCCTATAATATTGCCATATTTTGTTGACAGCATCATGATTACCACCGTTGGCAGCTCGGAATAGCCAGGCTAATCCCATTGACGGATGGACGTTGACACCTATACCGTCGAGGTACATGCATCCAACACGATAAGCCGCCTCAGTGAGTCCTTGGTGTGCCGACCGTTCAAAACAGTGAAATGCTTTGACATCGTCTTTTTCAATACCGTTACCGGTGAAATATCTTTGGCCGAGATAGAGTAAGGCGTACATGTTGCCACCAACAGAGGCACATTTAAAGAAGGCTACCGCTAATTCCGGATCGCTATGCGCAGCCAACATTCCGAGAATAACTATTGCATCAGTGTTTCCTTTAAGGGCGCCTTTCATTGCGTTGGCATTCGCTAAATCATACTGCTTTGAGGAGAGATATTCTAGAGCTAGTGTGGCAAAGGCTTTAGGATCGCCTTCTTCGGCTGCCTTGGCAATCTTATCCCAATCTTTTATAGGGTTTAGATCTTCAATCAAATTGTTATACTCCTCAATCTCAATTGATAGTTTTTCACTATCTTCTGGGTTAACTGCCCTCAATTCGCCATTTTCCTCCTTATAGGGAATAGTGGCAAAGATTTTGAATTCGGGGATTTGATCTGGTTGGAGATCACAATACTTTTTTGCCATGTATGATCTAAACCATTCCGCATAATATATGGTTTGGATTTCCTCATCAGAGGGAATAACAAGGGAGAGATCCCCGTATTCCGACTCGATTATTATTTGTTTGAAGTTATCTGTTGAATCGGGATTGCTCATAGACTGTTATGCGTCTGTTGCTTTTGCGAGGGAGGTGATAATTAAGTTGTTATTTATGGATTAGTGTCGTATTGTAAAAAATATAATAATGGAAAGAAACGTTGAAAAAGCAACCGGAGGAGTTGTATCATTATTCAAGACACCTCCAGTGGCAGGATTCAGAAAGTTCATCAATGCATAGCGACCAGTTGGGTCGTAGATTCAAGCCATCTAACCAGGTCGCCGGGAGAGGTTGTTACTGCGGGGCTGTTACGATATGCGCTTTGCTCGTAGGGGGTAAGTTGATTTTCCCTCTCTTTAGCTTTTTTAATTAATGTTTTAAAGTCCATATAAGGTTAGTAGGGATAATGGATGAAGTTTAGAATTAATGCTCTTGATCTCGTTAGAGTAGTTTTTTCTGGGTGCGTCTAAAACTGGATTAACGTTTGAATATTGAAGGATTATTTCATTGCCGCTTCAAATAGAGCGGAGTGGCTGACATAAAAAGAAAAAGCATGAAGCTATTGAATATTACTGTCATGAAGCTCTG
>CAYWWE010000033.1:0-21382 GCA_964461785.1 uncultured Bacteroides sp. | reverse complement strand
TGCGGAGAGAGAGGGATTCGAACCCCCGGAGGTGTGACCCTCAACGGTTTTCAAGACCGCCGCAATCGACCACTCTGCCATCTCTCCTTGACAGCGACGGTGTTTCCGTCGATTGTGGGTGCAAAGTTATGACTAATTTCCGGCTTTAACAAAATTTCCAGCCACTTTTTTATTCAGGAGATCAAAAAAATTTTTGCGGGAGACCTGTCAGGATGGCTTGACTTCGGGATAGGTCAGGATGTCTGTGGAATAATTATATGTAAAATAGCTGTCGGCAAGATTAATCCTCAGAATCCCGTTTGAGCGCTGAATCATATACACTCCGTCAAGAATCTCCATTGCCCTGAGATAATCCGTCACCTTAGCCGGCAGTTGGTCTGTAAGCAACATCTGAGGAAGCGTCTCTCCACGCCCGTCGATGGAGACCCATTGATCCTCCGAATCAAATATTATCTGGGCTCCGTTTTTTATTACTACGACAAAGCCGCTCTCAGTATGTGTGGCCTCCGCTATGGTGCCTTCGTTGAAATATTTATCAACAAAGTTTGAAACCGTCACCGGCATTTCGTCCCAGGGAGAGTGTCCGCAGGATGAGAATCCTATTACAGCTATCAGCATCAGCGTCAACAGCGGGAGGCGTATTGATTTGAGTTTTATCATAAGTGATTGTAAGTTGTGATGCATTTTCAACACTGCCAAGTGTCTCTTTGTTGCCTGAAAGCAGGAAAAGATATAATTTTGTGCATGGAAAAAATTTCAGACTCAGCGCTTGCCCACACTCCGGCAGATCAGCGCGAACATTATGCCTGGGTAGATATCCTCAGGATAGCCGCATGTTTTATGGTGGTGCTTGCACACGCCTGCGATGCGTTTGTTGGTCAGTTCGACACCGATCGCTCGGCATTCTTGTCGGGTGTTGCAATAGGCAGCCTCATGCGGGCAAGCGTACCTCTTTTCGTTATGATGAGTGCCGTGGTGCTCATGCCTCTCCGCCGTCCCACACCTGTAGGTGCGTTCTATTGCAAACGCATAGGGCGCCTGGTGGTCCCGCTCATATTCTGGTCGCTTGCGTTGCCCGTGATGATGTGGTTTTACTACAATCACATCAATCCCTCAACGGCCAATGCGCTTCTGTCTGCCGAGGGGTATACGGCATCGGCCCTGTGGACCAAGCTCACTACATGGATGATCAATTTCAACTACGACACCACTCCCCTATGGTATCTCTATATGCTCGTAGGTCTGTATCTGGTCATTCCCATCATCGACGGTTGGCTCGCAAACGCTTCAAGGCGCGATGTGAAACTCGTCCTTACCATCTGGGTCATAGCAATGCTTCTGCCTTGGATAAGGATGGCCGCTCCCCTGCTCGGCTACATAGGCAATTACGGCCACATGGGTATATGGGGCGAGTGTGACTGGAATCCCTACGGCACATTCTACTATATGTCGGGATTTGCCGGATATATCGTTCTGGCCTATTATCTGCAACGGTGGCCTCTGACATGGTCGGCCCGGAAGATGGCGGCCATTCTTCTGCCTATGTTTGCCGCCGGCTACGCCATAACCTTTTTCGGTTTTCTTATCATTCAGGTCTACTACCCCGGCAATTACGCCTATCTCGAAATGATTTGGTATTTCTGCGGGGTAAACGTATGGATGATGACCTTCCCGATATTTGCCATGATGCAACGCATCAAGAGGCCGGGCTTGAGGGGAGCCTCAAAGATGGCGGCTCTCACATTCGGGATATATCTATGCCACTTCCCGTTTGAATATCTCACCTACGACTGGCTTGACCTGCCGGCTATCGCTCCGGCAATCAGGATACTTCTTGGCGGTTTGCTGACATTTATGATCGCGGCTGCACTGTCCTGGCTCCTGTCGCTATGGCGGCCGACCAGGCGTCTGATTGCCTGACGGGCTGTCTCAAAGCGAGACATCCTCAAGCGGGACGAGCTTCGACACTATAGCATAGATAGTCAGGCCGGCCGGAGAGTGTATCTTCAATTTCGAAGCAATATTGCGGCGATGAGTGGTGACGGTGTTTACCGACACACCCATCGCCGCAGCTATCTCTTTATTGGACAGTCCCTTTACCACTCCCACCACAACATCTTTTTCCCGTGGCGAAAGTTCCCGGCGGTCATCATCGGATCCCGTTCCATCATCGATACCACGGGCTTTTAAGGCGGCATCCCTCACTGTCGACACTATCTTTTCGGGAGACGCATAGATGCTCAACGCCGTGTCGTAGTGACTGCTCACGTCCTGAGGCAATGCTGAGACATAGAGCACCGCCACCCGCATCGACAGGCCGGCCATGTCGCGCAAAGAAGCTATTTCACCGGGAGGGACAGACAGCGGTTCGACGATGAGCAACGACGGTCGCAGGCGCGCCACTCTCTCCGGCAGATCGATTGCCGACGCTGTCTCGACCGCCACATCCAGATCCTTTATCCGGGCTATGACAGCACGCAAACCTGCCTCTACAATAGCCGACGAGACGGCAAGCAAAACCGTTGCCCTGCTTTTCATCTCCGGTTGGCGTCCGCTTCCATCTCGCGAACGAGAGGTATAAGGATCAGATTCTCTATGTCGTTGTGGTTCCGGAGATCCTTCTCAGCGGTGTAGAGATCCACAAGCACATCATACATAAGGTTGGGCAACGATGTGGTATAATATCTCAGGATGATGTTCTTGAGCTCCGACAGCTTTTCTGCGATCTTGTCGTGATGGAGACTGAAACGCTCGATGCTGTAGGATGACTCCGACTTACCCTCCTCGGCCAATGACCGCACATAAGGAAACACGTTGCGCTCCTCATAAGCGAAATGCTTTTTCACATGCTCAACATAGTCGTCGAAAAAATTCACAATCGCAGGATTGATATCGCTATGATGAGCATCGAGAGCCGCCAGCAGATTATTGCGGATATGCGGCAGCTTATAGGTCAGGAAATATGAGTGTGAGTTACGCAGGAAATCAATTATCCCGATGGCATGCTTAGGCAAAGCCGGCTCGACTTTTCCTGTCAATGTAAAGTTGACGACAAGCAGAAATATCTCCGGATCGATTCCGGCATCGCCACACACCTCGGCAATCGACTTATCGCCGAAGCCGAGGGGTATGGAGAAGCGGCTCAGAAGCGGAACGATATTGTAATCTTCCGATATGAGGTCTACGACAGAATCGGTCGGAGAGAAATGTCGATATATCAAGTCAGTCTCCGGTTGTGGTGATCGATTGCCCTTTGTGCAGGGGAATTATTCCTTTTCGGCTGTCTCTTCCTCAGCAGACTCCTCGGCCTCCTCCTGCTCGACAAACTCGGTCACTCCGGCTGCCAGAAGCATATTATACCATTTGATCAGCTTCTTGATATCAGCGGTATACACCCTGTCTTTGTCAAAATCAGGAAGCACCTCGCCGAAAAAGTCACGGATCTGGGCCTCGGTCATAGCCTTGAGATCGACAGGCTTACCGTCGGTCTTAGCCTTGAGGGCTTCGAGCACTTCGCCAAGAGGCTTATCCTCTGTTTCGGTATAAATGGAGATATCACCGAGCGAGACAACCTTGTCATGAGCATAGGCGGGTGTGCGGCGCCCATCAGAGAGGCTTTCCACAATGAGCATATTCTTGCCTTGGCTTACAAGACGATAGAGACCGGGACGACCCGATATCGAAAGTATTTTACGAATCATAACTAATCAGTATTATTGAGCCGCCGACAGGATCCGGCGACCCATGTTACATTAAAGTGCAGACAAAAGTAGACATTTTCGGTCGATAGTTAAGCGCTTTTTTGTAATTTTGTCACTCAAAACTTATAAGTAAGCCCAATCACATCCTCAAAACAACCCGATGAAACGTTACCTTAGGATTCTCCTGCAGCTTTTTCTTGCCCCCAGACAGGGCTGGGAGGATGTGGCGGCCGACTCCCCCGATCCCGACGAACTCGCCCGGCGTGGTCTCTATCCACTCGCAGCCATAGCGGCGGCGGCCTCATTTATGGCGCTGGTCTATCACTCCGGCTATTCGCCGGTATCGCTCCTCATTGCTGCCGTTGTGCGTTTCGGGGCTTACTTCGCAGGCTACTTCATCACCATTTTTGCCCTGACAACGTGCCTGCCCACCGTGACAACCGGAGCCTCCGCCCCGTCGCAGAAAGACGTGCGGCTCTTTGCCGTGTGCATGATGGGGCTCATGGCTGCCGTAGGCTTCATCCGCAATGCCCTTCCGTCTGACTTTGCAATAGTCAACTTCCTCTACATTTACTTAGCCATCATAATGTGGCGCGCCGAGGAATTCATGAACATCGAAAAAGGCAGATCGGTTGTGTTCGTGATTCTCGCGATTGTCTCGGTCATAGTTCCACCCTTACTTATCATGATGTTATGAGAAAGTCATCTGATGTCAACATAAAAAATCGCCGGGCAACCTTCGACTATGCCATAAGCGAGACATTTACGGCCGGTATTGTCCTGACAGGGACTGAAATCAAGTCGATCCGTCAGGGCAAAGCCAGTCTGGCCGATACCTTCTGTTATGTCGACCGCGGAGAAGTCTGGGTCAAGAATATGTATATCGCCGAATATTTCTACGGTTCATACAACAACCATTCCACACGCCGGGACCGGAAGCTCCTCCTCTCGCGCAAAGAGATCCGCACCCTTGAGAAGAACGGAAAGGAATCCGGATTCACCATCGTGCCCTTGCGCCTGTTTGTCAACGACCGTGGACTGGCCAAGCTCGTCATCGGAGTGGCACGTGGCAAAAAGGAATATGACAAACGCCAGAGCATAAAGGAGCGTGACGACAAGCGAGCCATAGCGAGGGCTTTCGAGCGCTGATTCATTCATATCATACTCATTGATTTGGCCATCCCATCATTTTTGCATATTTTTGCAATCCATTAACAACACATTCATGACAAACAACTCCATAAAGACTCTCCTTGCCGCGGCAGCCTCGGCTCTGCTCGTTGCCTGCGGCTCCGGCAATACATGGACTGTAGATGGCACGATCGAAGGTGCCGACAATCAGCCCCTGATTCTCGAAGCATCCTCCAACGGCTTCTGGTATCCCCTCGATACCGTCATACTCAAAGGCTCGGGCAATTTCAAATTCACCCGCGAAGCTGCCGGATATCCCGACATCTATAGGCTCCGTCTGGCCGACCGCACCCTCTACTTCCCCATTGATTCTATCGAGACCGTGACAGTCAACGCACGGGCCGACGCCTTTGACACTGATTACACCCTCGGTGGCACTCCCGCAGCCGAAAGCCTGATGCAGGTCGACCGCCGTCTGCTTGATGTCACCTCACGCCTCGGCTCAGGCGCAATATCCGACTCGCTCCTCAAGCGCGACCTCGGGAGCCAGCTCCTCGGCGATCCGTCAGGCATCGTGGCCTATTATATCATCAACAAGAAGATCGGCGGACAGGCATTGTTTGATCCTGCCAACAAGCGCGACCTGCGCATAATCGGTGCCGTTGCCAATGCATTCAATGAGCAACGTCCCACCGATCCGCGAACAGCCTATCTCACGCGCCTCTACACTTCAAGCCGCAACCGCTTCGCACCCTCATCATCAGCGCCTGCCGACACCATCATGGCCAACGCCGTTGGTGTGTTTGACATCAGCCTGTATGACGATAAGGGCCAGCTCCATAGCCTCGCCGATCTATGCAGTCAGGGCAAACCGGTAGTTCTCAATTTTACTGTCTACAATTCTGAGGACTCGCCGGCCGTAAATCTCGCTCTCAACAAGGCATACGAGAAATATCACTCCCAGGGTCTCGAGATATTTCAGGTTTCGATTGATGCCGATGAATACCAGTGGCAGCAGAGCGCACGCAACCTCCCCTGGATCACCGTCTACAACAGCGCAGCCGACGGCGAGCAGAATCTGCTCCGCTACAATGTAGTTTCGCTCCCCACGACCTTCATCATTGGCCGCGACGGCGACATAAAGGAGCGTGTCACCGACATGAACTCCCTCAACGCCGCTCTGGCAAAATATCTCTGACCCCATAGACGGATCATCAATATTGATCAACCGGCCCGGAAGCATCGAGCTCCCGGGCCGGTTGATTTATATTTCCTGCGATCAGAAAACTATCTTGGGGCGTCGCGCCGACGACCCCACGGCAATCCGCAGCAACAACCTTTGATAGAATGTGAAGTTGTTTTCAGCGAGATTGAAGTCGAGGCTTGCCTTCAAGGCAACCCGGCCGGTAGAAATAAGGTTTCCGGCAACCGACAGCCGGTCATACCATTTGGAAGCGTAATAAGGCTCACCCTGATCGAGCAGAGCTCCGTAGCGCGAATAGAGAGGGAACAGAGCTCCACCGGCATATAAAGTGTTGCGGGCTTCAAACCATCTCCAGTTCACTGCTCCGTCGAGCCACACACCGGCCCGACTTAACCAGTCGGAATCACCCCTGTCGCGCGACAGCGAAGCTAACAGACCTAAATGCAGATACCCTCCCGCATTCTCCCGGCCCGATTGGATTCCGATATAAGGATTCACAAGAAAATTGTCGACCACATGCTGATCATCCGAAGCCTCAGCCGAGCGTGCAAGATGGTTCATCATCGCCACTCCGCCGGCCACGAGCTTTCGTCCCGTCCACTCTCCCTGAGCTATTATATTGAAAGCCTCGCGGCGCGAGCGGCTCTGCATCCCGCGCCAGTCAAGTATAGCTTCAAAAAATCCTTTCCGGCCAGCATACTGGATCATGGCGCCGCGTATGTTGTGCTGGGTGTAATAGATCGAGTCGTTCCAGATATAATTGGGCAACGGACGAATGAGTTGCTCGCGACCAAACATACCGATAGAGGCCGATAGCCCGTTATTCTTCTCATACCTGTAGTAGAGCGTAGGAGAAATCCGGTATCCGTCCCACTCCGCTCCGATAGGCTGAGTCCACACAGCTCCTCCCGCCACCCTGTGAACGGCATCCGACGAGTTGAAGCAAACCCCTATCTCGGGGGCAAGCTGAGTCTGAAAGAATGTCTTGGTATCAGTGTAGCGGGAATCACCCTCCCTATTGTCGAATATCGTGGAGAAATCCACATCCCACCATAAGTGCAACGGAGCAGCGTCCTGAGCCCACGTCCCCAAAGCCGCCACTCCGGCAAGAAGTATTGATAGCGCTCTTCTCATTGTCTATCGGCGTTTCTGGTTAACGGGATCCCAGCGATAGAGCCTGTCGCTCGGACGGATCTTGCAAGGAACGGCAATGGAAAAACTATCTCCCTTCACGGCCTTGGCCACAGGCAGCTCTCCTACTCTTATCTCTCCGACATTCAAGGTGACTGCTCCGGTGGTGGGGCCAATGATGACTATCTCGTCGCCCTGACAGATCTCGCCGGCCTCCATAAGGAACTCGGCAACACCTATACGCGGGAAGTAGCGCACACCCTTGGCGGCATACTGCTTAACCCTTGTGGCCGATGAGCCGTACTTATCCGACCACTCGCCAAGGCGCCTGCCAAGGTAGTATCCGTCCCAGAATCCCCGGTTGAAAACCTTCTCGAGTTGCCGTGACATCGATACAGCAAGCTCAGGAGAAAAAGTACCGTCGGCCACTGCCCTTAGTGCCCTGTCGTAGGCTCCGACAACGGTCGACACATATTCAGCTCCGCGCGCACGACCCTCGATCTTAAATACCCTGACTCCCGCCTCGACCATGCGGTCGATGAAGTCAAGGCTCTTGAGATCCTTAGGCGACATGATATATTTATTGTCAATCTCCAGCTCGGCGCCTGTCTCGAGATCAGTCACGCGGTAGCCGCGCCGACATATCTGGCCACACTCACCTCGGTTTGCCGAGCGATTCATCTCATGGAGGCTCATATAGCACTTGCCCGACACAGCCATGCACAAAGCCCCGTGGCAAAACATCTCGATCCTCAGAGGCTTTCCTCCGGGCCCGACGATGGGTGTATCCTCAATGGCACGATGGATCGCAGTCACCTGATCGAGTGAAAGCTCGCGCGCCAGCACCACGACATCGGCAAACCGGGAGTAAAACTTCACAGCCTCCACATTCGTGAGATTAAGCTGGGTAGAGATATGGACCTCTATTCCTCGACGTCGCGCGCCGAGAATCGCCGCCATGTCTGATGCAATCACCGCCGTCACTCCTGCCTCGGCAGCCGCATCGAGAATCGAATCAAGGCGGTCCATTTCGGTGTCATACACAACAGTATTGACCGTGAGATATGTACTCACACCAGCCTCTGTGGCCCGGGAAACTATTGTGCGGAGATCGTCGAGAGTAAAGTTGGCAGCCGATCCGGCGCGCATATTCAGACCCTCCACACCGAAATAAACGGCATCGGCTCCTGCATCAATTGCAGCCTGAAGCGACTCATAACTGCCCACCGGAGCCATAAGCTCAAAATCTTTTCGTGTCATTTGAAGATTGATAAAGTAGTCAGAACGTCAGCAGAAGCGAAGCAGAAGCCCCCTCTGCCGAGATTACAGGTAGAAAAGCGATACCAGCGGGCTGATGAGCCACACTGCGGCGGTCAAGACCCAGAAGTCTCCGCTCCAGAGGCAGAAGCCATGCCGCGGCACGAGCCGAAAGGATGCCGATGCCGGCTCCCGCAATACAATCGGACAGATAGTGGTGCCTCCCGGCCATACGCATGGCGGCAACACCGGTAGCCACGATATATGCCCCGGTGCCCCACACCGGTCCGTAGATCATTCTTGTCAACTCAGCCCCGGCAAATGCAGTGGCCGTGTGTCCCGACGGGAAGGAATGGCAGTCGCTGCCATCGGGACGGCGACGGCCAACCACGCGCTTCAGCGGCTGAGTGACCGCTTCCAGCACTACAAACGAGGTTGCCGTCAACAACAGGCGATCTGCTATAGGCGACGAAGCATGGGCGCCGACATAGCCGGCTCCTATGGCTGCGGCGTAGGGTATCCATTCAACATAAGCAGCCGCCCGCCACCGGCGCGAAGAACCTAACTCCCGGTCAAGACGTTGATCTACATCTCTGCGCCATGCCGGAATAGCCGATGCTACAGATCCGACTCCGATCAGCACACCCGGCACTATGAGTTGACGAGCCCTGAACCGGCAGTCAAGCGAATCGGCAGTTGACGATCCTCTGCATGGCACCGCAACCGACACCAGCATCACTACCGTAAGCAGAAAAGATTGGATAACTTTCATCTGTTGAAATACCAGGGGTGATCAGCAACACGTACAACACCGGGCAAATCATTTCGCTCCGGGAGGGCGATCCTGACAGCCCGCTTCACAGGCCGCGGCAGATATCTCAATCCGTCGGGTTTGAAACCATTGACCCGTACATTACCCGACGAATGGACATACATCGATCCACCGTCGTAGATCCCGACATGGGCGATACGCTTGCTGTCGGGTTTGTCCTCAGGCGGGAAAAACAACAGATCAGCCGGCTGATAGAGCGAAGGAGAATTGTGATCGACAGCGATGCCGCACGCGGCCTGATCCGAAGCATTACGCGGCAGGATTATGGCGCTTGCAAAGAAAGCAACTTTCACAAGACCCGAACAGTCAACCCCTTTGGTGGTGGTTCCGCCCCACAGATAAGGCACACCCATCAGCGCGTAGGCTGTCGAAAGGATTGTCTGGGGATGATAATAACCGCGGGCCCACTGTTCAAACGGTTCTACTTCCTCGGCCCGGACATAACCGCTGCGTCCGTCAGGAAAGGTCACCGCCACAAAGCGCGCCCCGGCTATGCCCGGCTCTCCTTCGAGAATCGACCCGAGAACAAGATCCGAAACCATATTATCGGGCACATAGCCGGCCAAGGTATCAGCCAAGGCATGAGTCTCAGTCAGCGAGGTGACGATAAGCCTCGGAGCATCACGCCAGCGCTCCATTACGTCAGACGGCATGAGTGTCACGGCAGGACGGTCTACCCAAGCCCGATAGCCGTCGGGCAGATCGACGAGAAGCCATCCCCCCTTGTCCTCGACAACGGATACAGGTGTCCCGTAAGAGGCCTGGGTGCCCAACTCCGCGCTGTGTGAGGGAGCGCTCCGGAAGTTGGCAGCCGAGAGATTGACAAGCCCGACAGCGGGGGCAGCCGACGGCTTGGTTGCCGAAGCTGCTCCCGCTGTCAGGAGTAGGAGTGTCAGTGCAAATAGTCTGTGCATCAGATCACGGAGGGTCACTTGCCGGTAAGACGGGTGATGACAGCCTTGATCTTGTCGGCAAGAGCATTGGCCTCCTCCATTGTGGAAGCCTCGGAATAGATGCGAATGATCGGCTCGGTGTTGGATTTGCGAAGGTGTACCCACGACTTGGGGAAGTCAATCTTCACACCGTCTATATCTGTGATCTTCTCCGAAGCGAACTCTGTTTTCACAGCTGCGAGGATAGCATCTACATCGATATCGGGAGTGAGCTCGATCTTGTTTTTGGCTATTGAATAGGCCGGATAGGTGGCCTTGAGCTCGCTCACCTTCTTGCCGCTCTTAGCAAGCAGGGTGAGGAAAAGTGCTACACCTACCAGTGCATCGCGTCCATAGTGAGCGGCGGGATAGATGACACCACCGTTGCCCTCGCCACCAATAACTGCACCGGTCTGCTTCATGAGGGTGGTTACATTTACCTCGCCTACTGCCGAAGCGGAGTAGGAGCAGCCATGACGCTCGGTTACATCACGAAGCGCACGCGAAGAGCTCAGATTGCTCACAGTAGAGCCGGGGGTCTGACCGAGAACATAATCGGCAATCGAAACAAGAGTGTATTCCTCGACAAACATCTCGCCGTTTTCCATGACAATGGCAAGACGGTCAACATCGGGATCGACAACGAAACCGACATCAGCCCTGCCCTCCGACATGAGTGATGCTATCTGTGTGAGGTTTTCGGGAATAGGTTCGGGAGTGTGGGCAAACTTGCCGGTTGCCTCGCAGTTGAGTTCGATGATATTCTTTACACCGAGAGCGCGGAGGAGCTGGGGAATAACAACACCACCGACCGAGTTGACGGCATCAACGGCAACTGTGAAATTAGCCTTTGCGATCGCCTCCGTGTCTACGAGATCGAGGGCAAGCACCTGATCGATATGACGGCGATTGTAGGTATTGTTGACAAACTCATGTCCGAGATTATCGACCTCAGCAAAGGAATAAGCCTCCTCAGCAGCTATGCGGAGCACTTCCTTGCCCTGGGCATCGTTGAGGAACTCGCCGTTCTCGTTGAGGAGCTTAAGGGCGTTCCACTGCTTGGGGTTATGCGAGGCGGTGATGATGATGCCGCCGCAGGCATTCTCGCCAGTCACGGCAATCTCAGTAGTGGGTGTTGAAGCAAGACCGATGTTGACAACATCAAAGCCCATTCCGCAAAGGGTTGAGACCACGATGCCGCTCACCATCTCGCCTGAGAGTCGGGCGTCACGACCAACAACGATAATATTGGAGGTCTTGGTGGTGTTCTTTCGGATAAAGGTAGCGTATGCGGCGGTAAACTTCACAATGTCGAGAGGTGAGAGTCCGTCGCCCGGCACTCCGCCTATCGTTCCGCGGATACCTGAGATAGATTTGATTAGTGACATGGCTGGTATATTGTGTGGTTAAAAAAATCGATGTTTAGAGACGGCTGGGATAATAGCGGATGTTGAAGAGCATGGGTTGCACGTATGAGGCCTCATTCGTAAGTCCATACTCGGCCTTGACTATGAGATTGACCGTGCAGTTGAGCGGAAGATACTGAAGCGGCATCTGTATGCCCGAGCCCCATTCTGTCGACGACGGCAGATGATA
Organism: uncultured Bacteroides sp.; assembly: GCA_964461785.1. Lineage (GTDB taxonomy): Bacteria > Bacteroidota > Bacteroidia > Bacteroidales > Muribaculaceae > Paramuribaculum. Next base: position 9,598 of record CAYWWE010000033.1, on the reverse strand, counting down.
ATCTCCATAACGGAAATATGTGCCTGTATAGCCGGCATTCTCGTTTGAATCGTAGGCTTCGAGTTTCTCTCCGGTCATGTAGTAGGTCAGGTTATAGCGGGTGTAGCGGAAGTACACGAGCTGATTGGCAGTGGCCTTGGGGCCATAGCCGGGGTCGATCACCTGCATGAAGATCTTGCCCTCCTGATCGAGCATATAATACGGAGCGTCGGGGCCAACTTCAAACACAGTGTCGGCCGGGACACTGCCTACGACCTTGTGATCGGCAAGGAAAAGGTTAACATTCTTGCTCTCCTCATTCAGGAGTTCGGTATATGACTGGTCATCGTCACATGACGACAGAGTCAGAGCCAGCGCGAACACTGACGATAGCGAGAGGAGAATGTGGATAAGTCGGTTCATTGTCTTGATTATTTAGAGAGAGTTCTGATCAGTAGTAAGTATGGACGAGAAGGCTGCGAGCATTTCCTTAACCCGAGCCACACAGTCGTCAAGCGATCCATGAAATTCGCCACCGGCAGCATTGAGATGTCCGCCTCCGCCGAAAAATTCGGAACAGAAACGATTGACCGGAATATCGCCCGTGCTGCGCATCGACACCTTCACGAAATTCTCACGGTCCTCGCGCAGGAAGATAGAGCAGTCGATCCCGGGTATGGCCAGAGGCTGATTGACTATGCTCTCTGTGTCGCCGCGTGAATAGTTCATGGATTTGAGTTCGTCGGCACTGAGGGTGATGAGAGAGGTGTGAAGGTCGCGGAAGAGCTCCATCTTCTCCGAAAGGGCATAGCCGCAAATACGCAGACGGCTTTCTGAGCTCTCGTTCCATGCCCGGCGATAGATCTCATCTTTGTCGATTCCCTTGGCAAGCAGTCTGGCAATTATGAGATACAGATCGGGCGAATTGGAATTATAGCTGAAATTGCCGGTGTCGGTCATCATGCCCGCGTAGAGACATGTGGCGGCATCCTTGTCTATCCGGTCTTCGAGACCCGACTCGGCAAGCAGATGGTAGAGCAACGCGCAAGTCGAGGAGCTCGACGGATCGCTGACGGCGATAAAAGCATCCATAGCGAAATCCAGATGATGATCGACCGACACGAGCCGGGCTCTTGAGGCGGTGATCATGGGTGCCAGCCGGTCAACCCGGCGAAGATCATTGAAGTCGAGGCAGAAAATCACTTCAGCCGATGCGAGAGTACGTTCGGCCACATCAGGTATCTGGCTTCCTATGATGATGCTGTCGGCTCCGGGCAGAAACATGAGATTGCGCGGAGGCATATCAGGAGTGATGACCCGCACGCTCAGCCCCATCGATGTCAGCACCCTGCACAAAGCCAGCGACGATCCGAGAGCATCGCCGTCGGGCGACACATGACATACGATCGAGACCCGACGGACTCCGTCGAGCAGACGTCGCAACTTTCTGGCCACGGAGCGGTTGACGCTTCGAGGGGGTGCAGGGATAGGAAATGCCGGACTGTCAGTGGTCATAAATATCTGAAGATCGAATGTGGGAATCCATGTGAATCCTTAGATCTGCAAAATTACACAAAAAATAGGATACACCGGACATAGAGCCCTCATTTTTGTGTTTTATTGACAGAGTTGTCAGAGCGCGAAAACCTCAAATGACATAGTTATAGTGTCAAAAACGAGCAAACGGTCCGTAAGAAGATCGCCGGCTCCGGTTATCACCTTCAGCACCTCGGTTGCCTGAAGCGAACCGGCTATTCCCACCACGGTGTTCAGAATCCCAGTTGCCGCGCATCCGCAGTCAGCTTCCTGCTGCGGCTCATCGCCGAATATATCCCTGAAGCAGGCAGTCCCGGACTTTTGAGTGAATAGCTGCCCGCGAAAACGCTCCACTGCGGCATGGACCATAGGTCTACCCACCTCTCGGCATAGATCGCTGATGAGAAGTCTTGTCTCGAATCGGTCAGTACAGTCGGCCACGACATCATATTCCTCCATAAGCGAGCCGCCATTCTCACGGGTAAAGAATACCGGGTGGACGGCGATCTCTACCTCCGGGTTGATACGCCTCATGGCACGGGCCGCGCTCTCGGCCTTCAGGCTTCCTATGTCGGGCGTACCGTGCATGATCTGCCTCTGAAGATTGCTCAAGCTCACAGTATCGGCATCGACAATCCCTATCTTGCCTATTCCGGCAGCCGCCAGATAAAGCGCTACCGGCGACCCGAGCCCCCCGGCGCCAATGATCAATACTCTGGCTTTGCGTATTGCATTCTGTCCCGGCAAGTCAATCTCGCACAGATTGACATGGCCAGCATACCGGCTCCCATTGTCAGACCTGTCCATTTTTCTCAACTTTCATGCGATAGACATTAGTTTCCTTACGTTCAAATCCCATGTCGCAGTACAAGGAATTGGCTGCGACACGCGAAGGGCGCGATGTGAGCATTACTGTAGCGTCGCCAAGCAATGACACATAGTCGAGCAGATGCCTTACAAGCCGGCGCCCGAGGCCGAGACCTCTCACCCTCTCATCCACCACCACATCCTCGATCCACCATTTCACTCCGGTGGGCGCGAGTGTACGGCACACAGTGGCCATGCCGACCGGCACATCATTACCATCCGTGACCACAAACATACGGGTGGAGGGCTCACGGAGGATACTCTCCCAATCTTCTCGGGAAAGCGGACGGGCTGAAGACGATAGCTGTGCAAGCAAGCCGTTGAGAGCCTCGCACCGACCTATATGTCTTTCATCTAAAGCAGAGATGCGGTAGTCCATTTTAATCTTAATGATAACGTTTTGACTGCAAAGGTACGCATTTTCCTTCACCGCCGGCCACACAGAAACATTTTATTATCGCCCGATCGGAGGCATCGGACAATATCGGCGCTGACCGCCCGTTATTATACAGATATATCTATTTCAAACAAACATTAGAAAAAGCAGATTAGACAATGCTTTCAAGCGGAAAACTCGGATTCTGGGGTCTGACAGCTCTGGTGTTCGGACTGATGGTGGGAGTCGGCATTTACAATCTCCCTCAGAACATGGCAGCCGTGGCGTCGCCCTGGGCCGTTTTTATCGCGTGGCTTGTTACGGCCGGAGGGATACTCCCGCTGGTGATAGCCTTCAACTGGCTGAGCAACCACTATCCACAATACAATGCAGGATTGTATCAGTACGCTCAGGCCGAGTTCGGTAATTACGCCGGATTCAACATTGCCTGGGGATACTGGCTTTGCACAGCTTTTTCCAATATCGCCTACGGCGTGATGCTCAACGATTCCTTCGGAGCTTTTTTTCCGCCGCTGCTTGACCACGGCTGGCCTACGGTTGTTTTCGGATCCGTGCTTATCTGGGTCATGTTCTTCATTGTGGCTGGCGGAATCCGCACCGCCAAATTCATCAATACCCTGTTGGCCGCCATTAAGGTAGTGATGCTCATCTTCATTCTTGTCATTTTCACCCTGACTTTCAAGACCGGCCTGTTTGAGGAGGGACTTACGTTCAACCTCGGCGAGCTCGGGAGTATGGGACACCAGATCAAATCGACCATGATGGTCACTCTCTTCTGCTTCTTCGGTGTGGAAGGAGCGGTGATGATGTCGGCAAGGGCTCGCCGCAGCTCCGATGTAGGCAAGGCCGGTTTTGCAGGTTTCACAATCTCTCTGGTGCTTTACATGGCTGTGTCACTGCTATGTTTCGGCCTTCTCAACCGTGCCCAGCTCGCCGGACTCCCCGATCCGTCGATTGCATATATCCTGAGGGAGACATGCGGCGCATGGGCTTACTGGTTCGTGATCAGCGCCGTGATCATATCTCTGCTCGGCGGCTGGGTGGCATGGACTCTCATAGTTGCCCAGGTGCCCTATGAGGCCGCCGTAGTAGGAATATTGCCCCGGGTTTTCAAGCGTCTGAACCGCCACGGCATGCCGGCAATCGGTCTTTTCTCTTCGAGCATCGTCATGGAACTGTTTCTCATCATGGTGGTAATGGCCGACGACGTTTATCTCGCTGCATTACAGATTACAGGTCTCATGATCATCCCATGCTATTTCGTGACCGGACTCTTTCTGCTGAAAAAAGCCGATACGCCGCTGATGCGGGGAGTTGCAGTGATCGCGTCTGCTTTCTGCCTTTGGATGGCCTATGCCGGCGGACTGGTGGAGATGTTCATGACCTCCGTGTTCTATCTTCTCGGCACCGGATTCTACATCACGGCCCGCAAAGAAAATGATCCCCGGGCGCCTCTCTTTACCCGCGGTGAAAAGTGGGCTTTGTGGGTTTTATCCATTGCTTCAGTCATATCCATCTATCTGCTCGCTAAGATGCTTCTGGAGTAATTCCAAATTGAAAGCTCCTTGAATAGTTATAAGTATTTCTCACCTCACTTTGACCTTAAACAGCCATGATTGCACAAATTCTTAAGAGCCTGCGAGCCTTCGTTGCTTCCGCTCTGCTGATCGGGATCCTCACTGCCTTTACTCCGCCTCACGAGCAGATCGTTGAATATCCTTTCATCAACTTTTCAAACGGCTCAATACTCGACATAGCTAAGGTCGAGATGACCGACACCAACACAGTGTTGACCATCAATGTCTGTTATCGTCCAAAATGGTGGATCAGAATTTCAGGCGACTCTTATCTTTCGACCGACGGCAATAAATACGCCCTTAAAGGGACCGAAGGGATAGAGCCTGACACTCAATTCTATCTGCCTGAGAGCGGACAGGCGAGCTTCAAACTCATTTTCGATCCCCTGCCCTCCTCTACCAGTGAGTTCGATTTTATAGAGGGCAACTCTCCGTTGGCTTTCCGGATGACCGGAGTTGACCTTACCGGCTCGAAATTTCAGGAATATCCCGAAGGATTTCCTAAGAAATTGAGAAAGAAGATCAAGGATGGATCCATGCCTTACCCGAAGCTGGAAATAGGAACCACCTCGGTAAACTTTCATTTTATGCCCGCCAGCACAGGCCTACCGCTCAAAATAAATATGTATCTCAACGACATCACCGGTAGCCAGTATGAATACAAGATCAAGCCTGACGCAGAGGGTAAGGATACGCTGACATTTGACCTGTACGGTCCCGGGATCGGACATATCGAAATCTCAATGGGAGGCGAGACTATCTATCAGAATATGTTTTTACAGCCCGGCGAGAAGATTGATTGTTACATCGACACACGGTTTACGGGCTTTCTGGCAATGTCGCATCGCGGCAACATCTCGCGCAGCGATTACAATCCCATTATCCACACAGGCGAATTTGGCGTTCTCGACAGGATGAGAGCCAAAAATGATAAAAGTTACAGATTGAACTTATACAACGGTTATTTCTGCGACTACCATCTGTCGGGTGAAGAATACCTGAAAATGGTGAAAGAGGTCTATAACTCCCGCGCCGACTCTATAAAGAGCTCCGGCGCACCGATGATGCTTAAGGAGCTGCAGCTAAAAGAGCTTCAGACAGATGTGATCACAGCTGTTGAGCAATACAGACGACTTCTGGGCAGCAATTACCAACGTGTCAACAACAACCGGGGACCGGTTCCCGCCGATTCCATCACAGCAGTGCTCACAGACAAGGATTATGAATATGTTGCTTCCTGGTTCGATATGTCGGATCCCCGGCTGCTAATCTGTGGCAACCGAACGGGAGCGGTTGACTGGAATGAACACGGTGTGCCGGGTGAGATATGGAAATCCATGGGTATGTTCAGGCCGATGGCCAATAAAGCAAAGAAACGTCAGCTTGAGCAGACAGATCTTGACTCGCTCAGGGCTCTCTCGGATCCTTTCTATGCAGCCGCCTGCGACTCGATCAACCAGCGATCGGAACGCGAATTTCTACGCCATTCGAAGGAAAAGATTCTTTCTCCCACTCCCGATGTGCCCGACCAGGAGCTGTTTGATGCGATTATAGCTCCTCACAAAGGGAAGGTGGTTGTGGTGGATCTGTGGAACACATGGTGCGGACCATGCCGAATGGCTTTCAAGAATAATGAACCTCTGAAAGAGAATGAGCTCAACAGCGACGACATTGTTTGGATCTATATTGCCGACGACACATCTGATGACATGGAATATTTCAACATGATACCCTCCATCAAGGGGATCCATTATAAGGTCAACGACACTCAGATCAAAGCAATCTCCGACCGATTCAATGTCGACGGTATTCCATTCTACATTCTTATTGACCGTTCAGGCAACGCCGAACGGCGCCCCGACATCAGGGATCACAGCAAATATATCGAGGCAATCAGATCTAAGCTCTGAGCAAATGCCCGTCAAATGTCGGCCCTATTTGAGGCTCTTGAGGATGAGATCATTGGCCCTGTCCACCGTCGAGGAGTCAAGAGTGGCAAGATAGATCTGTGTGGTGGCTTCCGAGTCATGCCCCATCCCCTCGCTTATCACACTCACGGGTATGCCCTTTGACTTGGCGGCCGTGGCCCAGCTATGGCGCGCTACATACAGCGTGAGCGGCATCCCCAGCCCTATCGACCGGGCTATCTTTTTCAGTTGATAATTGATGGAGCGGCAGATGCTTCGATAGGTATATCTCTCATCCGCCAGTTGCGTGGTGATTATCGGCAGCATATACTCGGTCGGATTGTCGGGATATTTGTCAAGCAGGGCTTGCATCTCTGTGGTCCACTCGATGATGAGCTGTTGGCCTGTCTTGTGGCGGCGGTAGACGATATATCCGTTTGAGAGATCACTCTTCCGCAGGAAGGCCATGTCTATAAAGCTCATGCCCCTCAGATAGAAACTGAGCATAAACATATCGCGGGCGTACTCCAGTTCCGGATCATGGCTCAGGTCGAGTTGCTTAATCTTCCTTACAATCGGCAGAGGCAGCGCCCGCTTGACAGTCCTGTCTATCCCGGTGTAGACCCTTCGGAACGGATGCCGGTTGTCAATGATATCCTCCTCAACAGCCCGGTTATAGACCGCCCTGAGGACACGGGTGTAAAAGGAGATTGTGTTAGGACAGTTGCCGCGGGTCCTGTGCCATGCTTCATAATCGATCATCATGTCGGAGTTGATACTGTCCAGCATTATATCTTTGCCGGCACGGAAGGTCCGGAAACTGTTGAGTGCTGCCAGATAGATCTCGGAGGTGCGGAAGCGCCCGTTCTGTCGGAGCTTGATAATGATTCCCTCCATATAATTGAAAACCGAGTATTCCAGACTGTAGCGATGAAATTCGTCGACAATATCATCTGACGTATATGTCAGGCCCGACTTCTCAAATCTTCGTACAATCTTTACCAGGCGTTCGATATCATAGCGTATATGCTCGCGCACCGTAAGGATTGTCAACTTGCGATCAGGCCTGCAAGCCGATTTGACCATCGAGCGCTTCTCATCCCATTCAGAGGGATAGATGCGACACTTGGACAGAAGCTGTCGCGGCTTACGGTCATGAATGATCTGATAGTAGATGGTGCCCTTGTGGCCGGCCACTGCTGAGGGCCGGAACTTAACTTTTATAGAAGCCATATCTTGAATTGGTTTATGTAATGAAGGGACAAAGATGCGACATTGACATGAACTGCGAAAGCCCTCCCCGGGTAATCGCAGGCTCAATCTATCAGCCGTCCGCTCCCAACATAACCCCGCCTCAGTTTGTTATACATCATCGACCTGAAATCATAAACTGTAAATCTCGATTATGCCAATCTGGAATCCATGGCACGGATGCCGCAAAATCAGCTCGGGTTGCCGCCACTGCTATGTGTATCGCGAGGATGCGGCCCGGGGAGTGACGATACCGACATACGAAGTCCACAAGACATCATCGTTCAATCTCCCTTTGAGAAGGGATCGCTACCACAACTGGAAATATCCGTCGGGGTCTGAATTCGCGCTCTGCTTTACATCCGATTTCCTTATTGAGGAAGCCGATGAGTGGCGTTCGCAGATATGGGAAATCATCAGGGTGAGGAGCGACTGCCGATTCTTTTTCTTTACCAAACGCATAGAGCGGCTCGGCCCGCTGCTACCATCTTTCTGGGATGAGATTGCCGACAACGTTCTTGTTGGCTGTACTGTAGAGAGTCAGGATCGCGCTGATTACAGGATGCCCATTTTCATGTCTCTGCCCTTGAGACACCGCCTTGTTGTCGTTGCACCGATGCTTGAGCAGATCGATCTTACCCCCTGGCTCGATCCCGACGCGATTGAGGAGGTCTCGGCCGGCGGTGAGTCGGGGAAATACGCCAGGCCTCTTGATTTTGACTGGGTTGTTGACCTGCAGCAGCAATGTGTAGCCCATAAAGTGCCGTTCAACTTCCATCAGACAGGCACGCATCTGATCAAAGATGGCCGCCAATATACCATACCGCGCGAGCTGCAGCATACTCAGGCCAAAAAGGCCGGGCTGAACTTCGGCTGATTTCACCACCATCGATGCCCCTGTAACCGAACTAATATCCTCCTCTACGGTTTAATACATAAAAGCGATATAGGAGAAATCCCGCTCCATCCATTTATTCATCACACCTCAATCAACCATTCCATGTCTGGCAAAGAGACGGCTACTTACTGGAACCTCGACAAAATAATGAAGCTGATTATCGGAATCACCATCACGATAGCAGTGATCCTACTCATCAGATACCTCAGCGATGTGTTACTGCCCTTTTTTGCGGCTTGCTTCATAGCCTATCTGCTTCAACCGCTCGTTGAACTCAACCGCCGCATGACACACGAGAAAGGTCGGGCGCTCTCATCTATCCTCGCCCTGATTGAGGTGACAGGCGTTCTGGCGCTGGTCATCTACTTTTTCCTGCCCCACGTATTGAGCGAGCTCGACACTCTCAGCCGCATCATCCACGAGGTGTCAAGCGGAGAGCGCCCTCTCCCGCCCGAATATGTCCAGATCATCAACTGGGTGGAGCACTCGATGAATATCGAGCAGATCAAATCTCAGCTCTCTGAAATGCATCTTGACACCATCATAAGCAAGGGCATCTCACTGCTCGGAGAGTCGCTCAATGTGATCACCGAAGTGCTGGAATGGGCTCTGACCGTGGTCTACATACTGTTTATCCTGATCGACTATCCTCAGATTGTGAGAGGATTCAAGCTCATCATTCCTCATAAATATCGCGAAGACGTGCTGCCTGTCATCCGCAACGTCCAGACCAATATGGATCACTATTTCCGCGGCCAGGGATATGTAGCTCTATGTGCGGCCGTGTTCTACTGCATCGGATTCTCCATCATCGGTCTACCGCTCGGCATCCCTATGGGCATCCTTGTCGGGATACTCTACATGATTCCCTACTTTCAGTATGTCACCCTCATTCCGATAGCTTTGATCTGCGCCATCTACTCTCTTGGCGGAGAAGCAACATTCATCAGCCTCTTCGGAAAATCGCTCCTTGTTTATGCCATCAGCCAGAGCATCTGCGACTATATCATCACGCCCCACATCATGGGAAAGGAACTGGGACTGAATCCGGCCATAATCCTGCTCTCGCTGTCGATATGGGGCAGCCTGCTCGGCATCATCGGAATGATCATAGCCCTTCCCGCAACCTCACTCATCATGACCTATTATCAGGAATACATCTCCTATCCCCGCGTTAAGCCCACCG
>CAYWWE010000032.1:0-22523 GCA_964461785.1 uncultured Bacteroides sp. | reverse complement strand
GGCTATCACCTCAAATGCGTTGCGGCCATAGAAGTCGTCGGCGTTGATCACGGCAAAGGGTTCTTTGATGGCGTCCTTGCCCATGAGCACGGCGTGGTTGGTGCCCCAGGGCTTGGTGCGGTCGGCGGGGCAGGTGTAGCCTTCGGGGAGGGCGTCGAGGCTCTGGAACACAACGTCGACGGGGATGTGACCCTCATATTTCTTGAGCACGATATTGCGGAAGTCTTCTTCAAAGTCCTTGCGGATCACGAACACGACCTTGCCGAAGCCGGCGTTGATTGCGTCGTAGATTGAATAGTCCATGATGGTCTCGCCATGAGGGCCGAGGGTGTCGAGCTGCTTGAGGCCGCCGTAGCGCGAGCCCATGCCGGCAGCGAGCACAAAGAGTGTAGGTTTCATCTTTGTTCGGTTTTGATGATTGGTTTCTATGGTGTTATGTTTGATAATCGGGGCAGGGGGGAGCGGGAGCTCTGCTGTCAGCGGCAGCTGAACTTAAATTCGATGGTCTCCTCGAATTTCTCGCCGGGACGGAGCACGGTGTCGGGGAACGAGGGCTCGTTGGGGCAGTTGGCCGGGTGCTGACACTCGATGGCCACGCCGTCGTAGTCGTTCATCGGGCGGCCGCTCTTGTTGACGGGCGATCCTGCGAGCCAGCAGCCGGCATAGACCTGGGCGGCGGGCTGGGTGGTCGACACTTCGAGCACACGGCCTGAGCGGGGAGCTTCGAGGCGGGCAACGGTGCGCATCTCGCCGGGAGTCCAGCCGTCGACAATCCAGCAGTGGTCATAGCCCTTGCCGTATTTGATCGGGGTGTAGGAGAGATCCATGTCGCGGCCGATGGGCTTGGGGGTGGTGAAGTCCATTGGCGTGCCCGCTACGGGAGCCATCTCGCCGGTGGGGATGAGGGTCTCGTCGGTGGGCAGGAAGCGTGATGCTCCGAGCCACATGGTGTGGTCGAGCACCGAGCCGGCGCTTTCGCCTTCAAGGTTCCAGTAGGCGTGGTTGGTGAGGTTGACAACGGTTGCTTTGTCGGTCTCGGCCTCAAGGCGCAGGGTCAGGCGGCAGTCGTCGCTCCAGGTGTAGAAGGCCCGTGCGGTGAGATTGCCGGGATAGCCCTCCTCGCCGTCGGCGCTGCGGTAGGTGAAAACGACCTTGTCGCCCTCGATCCCGCAATCCCACACACGGTTCTGGAAGCCTTCGGGGCCGCCGTGGAGCGCGTTGGGACCGTTGTTGATGGCGAGGGTGTATTCCTCGCCGTCGAGGGTGAAATGGCCCTTGGCGATGCGGTTGGCATAGCGGCCGGGCACCTTGCCGGCGCAGGGGCCGTCGTAGAAATAATCGCGGGGATCGGTGTAGCCGAGCACAACGTCGGTCATGTTGCCGGCTGAGTCGGGGACTACGACGCGGACAATGCCTGCGCCCACCGACGAGAGGGTCACCTCGGCGCCGGATTCATTCGTGAGGGTGACAAGGGTTATGTCACCTTTATCGGGTGTGTTTACGATCTGTTTTTCAATTTTCATGGCGTGGAGCGGAAATAAAATGGCGCCCTTGCGGGTCACCGTCGATTTGCGCAAAGATAGTAATATTTTCGTGGCTCAGCAAATAAAAGTGCAGGGGTGGCCCGGAGGCGTAATAATTTCAGGGCTTCGGCGTAGGGTATCGAATTATTTATTATCTTTGCGCAATCTCTCTCCCGCTTCAACTAATAATCAACCGTCATTAAAGTTATAAAGACGTGAAACGCTTCAAAGTCCTTCTCATTGCAGCTATCATAGCGATAGCCGGTGTAGTGCCCGTCTCGGCCCAGTTCAAGATCGGTCCCAAACTCGGTCTCGATGTGTCGACCCTCAAGTTCAACAGCAGCGTGTTTGATTCCGAGAACCGCGCCGGCTTCACGGGCGGCCTGATGTGTGAGTTCACCGCCCCCATCATAGGCATAGGCTTTGATCTGTCGGCCATGTATGTGCGCCGCTCGGCCCAATGGATGGAGTCGAACAGCGTAGAGCGCAACAACCGCGACTACTTTTCGGTGCCCCTCAACCTCAAGTGGAAATTCGGGATCCCGATGGTCAAGCCGTTTCTCACCACCGGCCCCGAGGTTTCGTTCCTGACATCGCGCAAGGCCGTGAGCAGCGCTTTCCGCAACGGGTCGGTAGACTGGTCGTGGAATTTCGGCGCAGGCATCGAAGTCCTTTCTCATCTTCAGGTGGCCGCCTCTTACGGCATAGGCATCAACAAGGCCATGAAAGCCATCAATGTCGGAGGGCAGAATGTAGGTAAGGGCGATGTAGCGGCCCGCAACCGTGTGTGGACCATCACCGCCGCCTATCTTTTCTAAAAAAAGGAATCACAGTATCACACCCCATGAGCAATAATTCGCTTGTAAGCATCGACGATATCTCGAAAGAGGAGATCCTTGACCTCCTCGAGAGGGCGCGCTATTTTGAGAAACATCCCAACCATAAGGTGCTCGACGGCAAAGTGGTTGCCACACTTTTCTTCGAGCCCTCGACCCGCACCCGCCTCAGCTTCGAGACCGCCGTCAACCGTCTCGGCGGCCGCGTGATCGGCTTCTCCGACCCTGCCGCCACCTCCACATCCAAGGGCGAGACCCTCAAGGACACGATCAAGATGGTGTCGAACTATGTCGACCTCATCATCATGCGCCACTATCTCGAAGGAGCGGCCCAGTATGCCACCGAAGTGAGCGACACCCCGGTGATCAATGCCGGCGACGGCGCCAACCAGCATCCGTCGCAGACCATGCTCGACCTCTATTCGATCTATAAGACCCAGGGCACTCTCAATGACCTTAACATTACGTTGGTAGGCGACCTGAAGTATGGACGCACCGTCCATTCCCTGCTTATGGCAATGAGGTATTTCAACCCGACATTCCATTTCGTTGCCTGTCCCGAGCTGGCCATGCCGCAGGAATATAAGGACTTCTGCGACGCCCACGGCATCCGCTATGTCGAGCACACCGACTTCTCGCCCGAAGTGATCAACTCGTCCGACATAATCTATATGACCCGTGTGCAGCGCGAGCGCTTCCAGGATCTGATGGAGTATGAGCGGGTCAAGAACCTCTATACCCTCCACAACGAAATGCTCGCCGACTCGAAGCCCAACCTCAAGGTGCTCCATCCGCTTCCACGTGTCAACGAGATCGACCGCGATGTCGACGACAATCCCAAGGCTTATTATTTCGAGCAGGCCCGCAACGGTCTGTTCGCCCGCCAGGCCATCATCTGCCGGGCATTGGGTATTGACATTTATAAAGCAGCAGAAAATGAGTAAGAAAGAACTGGCCGTTGCGGCGCTTGCCGACGGCACCGTCATAGATCATATCCCGTCGGCCATGCTTTTCAAGGCCGTGAGGATTCTCGGCATCGAGGGGCTCGATACAAGTGTCACCATCGGCAATAATCTTGAGAGCCACAGACTCGGCAAGAAGGGCATCATCAAGGTGGCAGGCACATATTTCCCCGAGGCAACCCTCAACCGCATAGCCCTCATCGCCCCGACGGCCAAGGTCAATATCATCCGCGACTTCGAGGTGAAGGAGAAGCATCAGGTGACACTCCCCGACACCATCACGGGTATCGTGAAGTGCTCCAACCCCAAGTGCATAACCAACAATGAGCCGATGGATACCCGATTCGAGGTCATTGACCGCGACGACGTGACCATCCGCTGCCACTATTGCGGCCGGACTGTCAAGGCAGCCGACGCCGTGATTGATTGAACTGCGGGATGAAGGAAAACTGGAAACCCGGCACGATGGTCTATCCGCTCCCGGCGGTGATAGTAAGTTGCGGCGACATGGAGCACTCCAACCTCATCACCATCGCCTGGACCGGCACAATTTGCTCCGATCCCGCCATGCTCTATATCTCAGTGCGCCCTGAGAGATATTCCTACGGCATCATTAAAGAGCGGATGGAGTTTACTGTCAATCTCACCACCGCCGACATGGCCAGAGCCACCGACTGGATCGGTGTCCGTTCGGGCCGCGACCACGACAAGTGGGCAGCTACGGGGCTCACTCCAGAGCCGGGCGTGGCCGTGGAATGTCCGTCGGTCAAGGAGAGCCCGCTCAGCATCGAGTGTCGTGTAAAGCAGATCATCCCTCTCGGCTCGCATGATATGTTTGTGGCCGAGGTGCTGAATGTCAAGGCCGATTCGTCGCTCATAGATCCTGCTACCGGGGCTTTCAGACTCGCCGATGCCGTCCCTCTGGTCTACTCACATGGAGGCTACTACCGCCAGGGCGAGCATCTCGGGCGCTTCGGCTTCTCGGTTAAGAAGAAATAATAGAACAATCCATTATCATACATGACAACAGACACTAAGATTTTTGACCTTATCGAGCAGGAGCATCTGCGTCAGCGCAGAGGCATCGAGCTCATCGCGTCTGAAAATTTCGTATCCGATCAGGTGATGCGCGCCATGGGCTCGTGCCTGACCAACAAATATGCCGAAGGCTACCCCGGACACCGCTACTACGGCGGATGTCAGGTGGTGGATGAGGTGGAGCAGACTGCTATTGACCGCGTGAAGGAGCTCTTCGGAGCCGCCTACGCCAACGTTCAGCCTCACTCCGGCGCACAGGCCAATATGGCCGTGTTCATGACCGTGCTCAAGCCCGGCGACAAGTTCCTCGGCCTTAACCTCGCTCATGGCGGCCATCTCTCACATGGCAGCCCTGTCAACTTCTCCGGTCTCATGTATCAGGCCCTCGAATATAATGTGAAGGCTGAGGATGGCCGTGTGGACTATGACCAGATGGAGGAAATAGCTCTCAGGGAGCGTCCCCGGCTTATCGTAGGCGGTGCTTCGGCCTATTCCCGCGAGTGGGACTACGCCCGTATGCGCAAGATAGCCGACGAGATCGGCGCTATATTCATGGTCGACATGGCTCACCCCGCCGGCCTTATAGCTGCCGGCCTGCTTGACAATCCCGTGAAGCACGCCCACATCGTGACATCGACCACCCACAAGACTCTCCGCGGTCCGCGTGGCGGCCTTATCCTCATGGGTGAGGATTTCGAGAACCCGTTTGGCAAGAAGACTCCCAAGGGTGTTACACGCATGATGTCGAGCCTCATTGACTCAGCTGTTTTCCCCGGAGCCCAGGGCGGTCCTCTCGAACATGTCATCGCTGCCAAGGCCGTGGCTTTCGGCGAGGCTCTCACCCCCGAGTACAAGGAGTATCAGAAGCAGGTGAAGAAGAATGCTGCCGCTCTGGCCGATGCCCTCACCGAGCGCGGCTATAAGATCATATCCGGCGGCACCGACAATCACTGTATGCTGGTCGATCTCCGCACCAAGTTCCCCGACCTTACAGGTAAGGTGGCCGAGAAGGCTCTCGTTGAGGCTGATATCACCGCCAACAAGAATATGGTGCCCTTCGATTCACGCTCGCCCTTCCAGACATCGGGATTGCGCTTCGGCACCCCCGCCATCACAACCCGCGGTGTGAAGGAAGACACCATGCCCGTTGTGGCCGACATGATCGACCGTGTGCTTTCCGCTCCTGAAGACAATGCCGTCATCTCTCAGGTGCGTAAGGAAGTCAACGAGCTGATGGATTCCCGTCCAATCTTCGCATACTGATACCGATCCCCACCGGTTTGAAAAATCATGGCCGGAGAGAAAAAATCATCTCCGGCCTAAATTTTTTTCTTATCCGACCAATCTTTTTGCCCATCGCAGGTGTTATAATGGCGTAAATAACTCCGATTGTCTAACCCGAAACAATATTAAAGAATCTTCAATATGAAACCACTTCACATCATCCTCTCAGTAATTGGTGGCGCAATCGCAGGCGCAGCAGTAGGCATCCTCCTCGCACCCGAAAAGGGCGAAAAGACTCGCGACGATATCTCAAAGTACCTTAAGGACAAGGGCATCAAGATCAAGGAGTCGACCATCGACAAGATTGCCAAGCGCATCGCTGCTGAAGAAGCAATCGCCGAAATGATCGAGGAGAAGATCGACTGATCATCGCCTCCGACTCTCTGGCCGGAGCCTCCGGCCTCATCCCCCTCCAACTGATATAACTTACTTCATAAAACTCTACCAATGAGCAATATTACAGCCATCTCAGCTTTTCTCGGCGGCGCAATCGTAGGAGCTGCAGTAGCTCTCCTCGTAGCTCCTGAAAAGGGCTCCGACACCCGCAAGCGTATTCAGGATCTCCTCCGCAAGAAGGGCATCATCGCTACCGACAGCGAGATCGATGCACTCGTGGAGCAGCTCACTACCGAGATTGACGACTGAGCGCACAGGCCGCGACATAAAATACCATACCCCCGGCCGGTCCGGGAGTAAGGCATGGCTGCCAATACACCCCTTTGGCGGCTATGCCCTTGCCTGTATGGCGCAGTCAGTGCGGCTTCTGCAATCTCCGCTACTATTCCTCTTTAATTAATCATCATATCATTAATGGCAGACACCGTAAATCCGCGTGGCACCCGCATCTTCGATCGTCTTAAAGCGTATATATCGCTTAATTTCGAGAATATGCGTCTTACACTGGCCGAGAAGATCATCCTGCTCCTCTCGACCATACTGATTGTACTCATAGCGCTGATATTGGGCGGCATTGCTATTTTTCTCGTCACATTGGGTATAGCCCAGGTGTTGTCGATATGGCTGCCCATGTGGTTGAGCTACACAATAATGGCAGGAGTCAATGTTGTGCTTCTGCTCATCCTCCTCATATTCCGCCGCGTGCTGATCGTCAATCCCGTATCGCGTGCAGTCACTAAAATAATAATGTCCTGATTCCTTTCCGACCTATGAAAATGCTTCCGGGTGACAAGTCCACTTCCCCTCACAAGATAGAGGGATGGAGAGGCTATACTTATGACCAGCTGCTTTACCGGCGTGCATACGTCACGGCGCGCCTTGAGCTGGAGCGCGAACAGCTGCTTCAGGATATTCAGACTCAGCGTCAGTCACTAACCCCATCGGGTATCCTCGGATATGTTGGCAGTGCATTCAAATATGCCAACTGGGGTGTGCTGGCTTTTCAGGCATTCAAGACTTTTGGATCATTGTTTTCGCGCAAGAAGAAATGAACGATTATATAAAGGTCCGCGTCAATCTCGGACCGGCCACTACCGAGGCAGCCACCGATCTGCTCGCTGCCTTCCTTGCCGACGAGGGTTTTGAGTCGTTTGAGCCCGACGAGACCGGGTTGAATGCCTATATCCTGGCTTCGGCCTACGATGCCGAGGCGCCGGGCAGGGCAATCTCGCAGCTCCCTTTCACAGATCTTGATCCATCAGTAGAGATCGAGGAGATCGCGGGGCGCGACTGGAACGAAGAGTGGGAGCGGAATTATTTCAAACCCATCGTCATTGCCGGCAAGGCCGTGATTCATTCATCCTTCCACACCGATATCCCGTCGGCACCCTACGATATTGTGATTGATCCCAAGATGGCTTTCGGCACCGGACATCACTCCACCACCTCGCTCATCTCGGCCCGTCTCCTCGACATGGATCTCAGCGGCAAGTCGCTCATAGATGTAGGAACGGGCACCGGTATTCTCGCGATCCTTGCGGCCATGCGCGGAGCTGCCCGTGTGGATGCCATAGAAATCGATCCCCCCGCCTATGAAAATGCCTGCGATAATACCAAGCTCAATGGCCACAGTGAGATAAATGTCATCTTGGGCGACGCAACGGCGCTTGCCTCTCTACCGGCTGCCGATGTGCTGGTTGCCAATATCAACCGCAATATTATCCTCGCCGATATGGCTCTCTACAAAGAGGCCGTCAAGCCCGGAGGCTCCCTGATTTTCTCAGGATTCTACGAGGATGATATACCGATGATCCGTGAGCGTGCTTCGCAACTCGGACTGAATTATGTTGATTTCACTGAAAACGAGCGCTGGGTGTCAGTGCTGTTCAACGCATAATTGCCGCCATGCATCATCGTATAGCAATCTTTCTCGCAGCTGTCCTCGGTAGTGCCTTCATAGCTCTGGCAGCGGACTCTGCCGGAGATAAGTCGTCACTGCCATCACACTTCGTTTGGGGCTCCGACATCGGTGGCTCGATTGATATGTCGGGCCACGATATGTCCACCATCAATATCGACGCATATTTCGGTTATCGCTCCCGGGCACTCTCGCTTCTCGGCATCGGCGCCGGCCTGAATATCCCGGTCAACAACTCGCGGCGAGAGTTTCCGGTCTATGCCATCGCCCGGACTTCGTTTTCGGTCAGGCCTCAACCTGTTTTCGGCGAGTTAAGGGCCGGTATAGTAGTCAACAGCCACAACGAGCGCGACACTACGACCGATCTCTATCTCTCTCCGGGAATAGGATTTTCGCTCGCCACCGGACGCACCTTCTCTTCCTATCTGATTGTAGGATATATCTACAATGGATTCCACACCCCGGCCTCGCAAGCCACACCGTCAACCCCTGATTCAGGCGACGATCTGTCCAACCGTATCAGGGGCATCCATTCGGCAGTTGTGCGGTTGGGCATCTCTTTCTGAAAACATTATTAACCCGCTCTCTCCGCTATCTATCATATCTGTTACCATGAGACGCTTATTTGGCCTCCTTTTAGTAGCTGCTACAGCCGCGTCTGTCTCAGCGAAGACATTTGACCTTATGTCTCCCGACAAGAATATCTCCGTCATTATCGACGGGGATGCACGCAATCTCACTGTTGCTGCTTGCGCTGACGGAGACACTGTGCTGTCACCCTCTCCGATCTCCCTCATTCTGTCTGACGGCACCGTTGTCGGGCCGTCCGGCAATATTCGTGTAGCAGGCCACCGGTCGGTCGACGAGATGATCCCCTCTCCGTTCTATCGTGCGTCGGAGCTCCGCGACAACTTCAATGAGCTCACTCTGCGTGTGGCCCGCGACTGGGATCTGGTTGTCAGGGCTTATAACGACGGTATGGCCTATCGCTTCGTCACCCGCCGCAAGACACCCTTTGAGATTGCCGATGAGACGGCTGCGCTTAATTTCCCCACCGGTTCGACCGTGACTACCCCATACACAAACTCAAAGGGCAAGACCATAGCCGAGCAATACCGCAACTCGTTTGAGAACACCTACACAACTGTGCCCCTCTCCGAGATGGATCGCAGTCGCCTCTCGTTTCTCCCTCTGGTTGTCACTACTCCTTCGGGCGAGCGCGTGATGATATCAGAGAGCGCCCTCGAAAACTATCCCGGAATGTATCTCATCGGCGATACCGAGGCGCCCGACGTGCTTCAGGCCGATTTCGCCCCTGTGCCGCGCCACCGCGAGCAGGGAGGCCACAACAATCTTCAGATGCTCACCACCGAGCGGGAAGATTTCATTGCCCGTGTCGAGGCTCCCCGTGCCTTCCCCTGGCGCATGATGGTCATAGCCAAGGATGATGTGACGCTCGCAGCCACAAACATGACCTATCTTCTCGGCGAGCCTTCACGTCTGGCCGATACCTCATGGATCAAGCCCGGCAAGGTGGCCTGGGACTGGTGGAATGCCTGGAACATAACTGGAGTGCCCTTTAAAAGCGGTGTCAATAACGACACTTATAAGGCTTATATAGACTTTGCTTCGGAAAACGGTATAGAGTATGTAATCCTCGACGAAGGATGGGCCGTCAACAAGCAGGCCGACCTGATGCAGGTTGTTCCCGAAATAGATATCCCGATGCTCGTGGAATATGCCGGATCCAAAGGGGTAGGCCTGATCCTGTGGGCAGGATATGTTGCTTTTGACAGGGATATGGAGAATGTGTGCCGTCATTATGCAGATATGGGCATAAAGGGTTTCAAGGTCGACTTTATGGACCATGATGATCAGCTCATCACTGACTTCAACTATCGTGCCGCCGAGACAGCCGCGCGCCACAATCTGCTCATTGACCTCCACGGAACGTCCAAGCCTGCCGGCCTCAACCGCACATGGCCCAATGTTGTCAACTTCGAGGGAGTCTTCGGACTTGAACAGATGAAGTGGGCACCCGAATCGACAGATATGGTTTACAATGATCTCATGATACCCTTCCTCCGTCAGGCTGCCGGTCCGCTCGACTATACTCAGGGTGCGATGAAGAATGCCTCGAAGGGCAACTATCGTCCCGTCTATACCGACCCAATGAGCCAGGGCACCCGTTGCCGCCAGCTTGCGCTATACATGATATTTGACTCTCCGCTCACCATGCTCTGTGACACCCCCGACAATTATACCCGTGAACCTGAATCGACGGCCTTTATCGCGGCAACACCTACCGTCTGGGACGAGACCCGTGTTCTCACCGGTAAGATGGGTGAGTATATCGTTACTGCCCGCCGAAGCGGCGACGAGTGGTGGATCGGTGGTATAACCGACTGGAATCCACGCGAGATCACCCTCGATCTCTCTTTCATCCCGGATCTGGGCGGTGCAACCGTGGAGATGATGACCGACGGTGTCAACGCTGACCGCAACGGACGCGACTACAAGCGCACCAAAACAACCGGCTCGGCTCTCGGGGCTACCCCTACCATGAGTCTCGCCCCCGGCGGTGGATTTGCCATGCGCATCACCCCGTCGGCCGCTAAATAAAGCGCAAACGCCCCCATAACTTTAATGCCCGGATCCTGACCCCCCCAAAGGTCGTGATCCGGGTTTTTCGATGCCGCATGGCGGCTCCGGGCTCGCTCATTTAAGGCTCAGATAAAGGATAGTTTGGCCGTCTCGATTTTTTTTCGCACCTTTGCAAATCTAATTCGATTATAACAACTTTGACAAACACAATTCCATGATGGAATTTTCAGCTGAACAGATAGCACAGATGGTCGACGGCACCGTAGAAGGTGACGGCACCGTTCTGATAAGTGAATTTGCCAAGATCGAAGAAGGCGCTCCAGGATCGCTGACCTTCCTTGCCAACCCTAAATATACCCAATATCTATACACCACCGATGCCAGTGCAGTCCTTGTAAGACGCGACTTCGAGGCCGAGGCTCCGGTCCGGGCCACCCTGATCCGTGTCGATGATCCATATTCCACGGTGGCCCATCTGCTCACCATAGCCCAGAGTATGCTCGAAGGCCGGAAGACCGGCATAGAGCAGCCTTCGTATGTTGACCCCACAGCCGAGATAGGCGAGAATGTCTATATCGGAGCTTTTGCGTATGTCGGAGCGGGAGCGAAGATAGCCGACGGAGTCGAGATCTATCCCCAGTGCTTCATAGGTTCAAAGGCATCCGTAGGAAGCGGCTCCACCATCTATGCCGGAGCCAAGGTCTATCCCGGTTGCCGGATCGGCGAGCGGTGCATCATCCATGCCGGAGCTGTGATCGGCGCCGATGGCTTTGGGTTCGCTCCCGACGGAACAGGCGGGTATGCCAAGATTCCGCAGATCGGTATTGTGGAGATAGGCGATGACGTGGAGATTGGTGCCAATACCACCGTTGACCGTGCCACGATGGGAGCCACCCGCATCCATTCGGGAGCCAAACTCGACAATCTCATTCAGATCGGACATAATGTGGAGATCGGAAGCAACACCGTCATGGCAGCCCAGAGCGGAGTTGCCGGCTCGACAAAGGTAGGGCAGGGGTGTATGATCGGTGGTCAGGCCGGCCTTGCGGGTCACCTCCATGTGGGCGATGGCGCCCAGATGGCGGCCCAGACCGGAGTTCACGCCAATGTGGCAGCCGGGCAGCGTCTGATCGGCTCGCCGGCCGAGGAGCTCCGCCCATACGGCCGTCAGGTTGCGGCCATGAAGCATCTGCCCGACCTGATGCGGACTGTCTCGCGCATGGAGCGAGAGCTCAAGAAGCTAAAAGATAACGAATAAATTCAAACACCACATAATGAAGCAACTTACACTCAGTCAGGCTTTCACCGTAGAGGGCAAAGGCCTGCATACCGGAAGCCGGCTCACGGCTGAATTTTGTCCCGCCCCCGACAATCATGGCTTTAAGGTGCAGCGCACCGACCTCCCAGACCAGCCCGTAATCGACGCCGTAGCCGAAAATGTGGTGGCCACGACACGAGGAACAGTGATCGGTAAAGGCAGTGTAACTGTCTCGACCATCGAGCATGCTCTGGCCGCTCTCTACGCTGCCGGTATCGACAACTGCCTCATAAAGGTCGACGGTCCCGAACTGCCCATCCTCGACGGCTCTGCAAAGGAGTATTGCGAGAAGATAGCCGCTGCCGGGATTGTGGAGCAGAAGGCAGAGAAGGAATATTACATCGTCAAGCAGAAGACCGAGCTGCGCGACGATGCAACAGGCGCCTCCATCGTAGTGCTCCCTGATTCCGACCTTTCAGTCGATGTGATGATCGACTACAAGAGCCCCGTCCTTTCGTTCCAGTATGCTACCCTTGAGCGAATGGAGGATTTCCAGACTGAGATCGCTGCCAGCCGGACCTTTGTGTTTGTCCGCGAGATCGAACCCCTCGTCAAGGGCAACCTGATAAAGGGAGGTGACCTCGACAACGCAGTCGTGATCTATGACACACCGATGGATCAGAGTGAGCTCGACCACATCGCGGATCTGATGGGCGCTCCCCACAAGCAGGTCAACGAATTTGGTTTTATTCAGGAAAAACCCCTCGTGGCCGACAATGAGCCTGCCCGCCACAAGCTGATGGATGTGCTCGGCGATCTGGCCCTGATAGGCCGTAACCTCAAGGGCAAAGTCCTCGCAACCCGTCCCGGTCACACTATCAACACTGCATTTGCCAAGAAGATCCGTAAGGAGATCAAGCGTCAGGATATCCAGGCTCCTGTCTATGATCCCAACAAGACTCCGATAATGGATAATCTCCGCATCCGTGAGCTTCTTCCCCACCGCTATCCTTTCCTTCTCGTCGACAAGATCATCGAGAAGGGCAACAACTATATCGTGGGCGTTAAGAACATTACCGCCAACGAACCCTTCTTCCAGGGTCATTTCCCTCAGGAGCCTGTGCTTCCCGGTGTGCTTCAGATCGAGGCTATGGCGCAGACAGGCGGACTTCTCGTTCTCTCGACTGTCGAGAATCCCGAGGAGTATTCAACCTACTTCATGAAGATTGACAATGTCAAGTTCAGGCAGAAGGTTGTTCCCGGCGACACACTGATCTTCCACGTTTCGTTCATGACCGAGCTGCGTCGCGGTTGTGCCGTCATGAAGGGTCTTGCCTTCGTGGGCGAGAAGATCGTGTCGGAGTGTGAGTTCATGGCCCAGATAATGAAAAATAAATAAACATGAAACAGCCTCTGGCCTATATACATCCCGCCGCCAAGATCCATCCGAGCGTGGTGATCGATCCATTTGTCACCATCGATGCCGATGTAGAGATCGGTGAGGGCACCCGCATCGGAAGCAATGTAACCATCATGGATGGTGCGCGCATCGGCAAAAACTGTGTCATCTTCCCCGGTGCGGTCGTTGCCGGCATTCCTCAGGATATGAAGTTCCGGGGTGAGCAAACCCTGGCTATCATTGGCGACAACACTACCCTGCGTGAGTGTGTGACCGTCAACCGCGGCACGGCCTCGAAGGGCAAGACCGTTGTCGGATCCAACACCCTCATCATGGCCTACAGCCATATTGCCCATGACTGCGTCATTGGCGACCATGTCATAATCTCCAATGCCAGCCAGATTGCAGGCGAGGTTGTGATCGATGACTGGGCTGTGATCGGGGGCGGATCGCTCATCCATCAGTTCTCGCATATCGGTGCTCACGTCATGCTTCAGGGAGGCGCGCTTGTCAACAAGGATGTTCCCCCGTATATCATGGGAGCCCGCGAGCCTATAGCCTACGCCGGAATCAATTCGATCGGTCTCCGCCGCCGCGGTTTCTCCAATGAGACCATCCGCGAGATTCAGGATGTGTACCGCATACTCTATCTTTCGTCGCTCAACAACACCGAGGCCCTTGAACGCATCGAGGCCACTCTGCCTCCCACCAAGGAGCGCGACGACATTATTCTTTTTGTTCGCAACTCCAAGCGTGGCATCGTGAAAGGCTACGGCGCCCGAAACACCCAACAGGAATGAACGAAGCCAAGAAACAGATAATGGATATGGAGGTGGTTAGCGCCGTCTCCGCTCATCCCCTCTATACTCTTCTCGTTGTTGCTCCGGCCGACGGCAGTGCAAAGCTACCGGTGATGAAAGCCGGTCAGTTCGTGCAGATTGCAGTGCCGGATGCACCCCACACCTTCCTTCGCCGCCCTATCTCGATCAATTATGCCGATCCTGAAGCGGGCACGATGACCCTCCTCATCCGCCGGGCCGGCGAGGGCACCGACCGTCTGTGCAATCTCCGCGAAGGCGATCGGCTCAATATCATCCTTCCGCTCGGCAACGGTTTTACCGTTCCGGCTTCTCAGCACGGTCGCCTTGTCCTTGCCGGCGGTGGTGTAGGTATAGCTCCGCTCTACTTCCTCGGATGCAAGCTCAAGGCTGCCGGCCTCACTCCCGAGTTTATTCTCGGTGCACGCTCCGAGGCTGATCTTCTCGAGCTCGACATGCTTCGTGAGGTAGGCACTGTGCATACCACGACCGATGACGGATCGGCCGGACATCACGGCCTTGTCACCTCTCATCCGGCCTGGCATGAGGGAGGCGCCATAGAGCGTGTCTACTGCTGCGGACCGGCTCCGATGATGAAGGCTGTTGCCCGTCTTGCTGACTCGATAGGAGCCGACTGCGAGGTGTCGCTTGAAAACATGATGGCTTGCGGTCTTGGTGCTTGCCTATGCTGCGTGGAGAAAACAGTCAGGGGCAATGTGTGTGTATGCACCGAAGGCCCTGTATTTAACACAAAGGAATTGACATGGCTCGATTAAGCGTCAATATAGGTGGAGATGTCACTCTCCGCAATCCGGTCCTCACCGCATCCGGCACATTCGGCTACGGCGAGGAGTTTACCGACTTCATTGATCTGTCGCGTCTCGGCGGCTATATCATCAAAGGCACCACCCTCAATCATCGTGAGGGCAATCCTTATCCCCGCATGGCCGAGACCCCCTCGGGTATGCTCAATGCCGTGGGGCTTCAGAACAAGGGTGTGGACTACTTTATCGACCATATCTACCCCCGCATACGCCGCTATGACAGCGAACTGATTGTCAACGTGAGCGGCGCCAATGTAGATGACTATGCCGAGACAGCCCGCCGTCTGGCAGCCCGGACCGATATCCGGGCCATCGAGGTCAATATCTCGTGTCCTAATGTCAAGGAGGGTGGTATGGCTTTCGGCACTACCTGCTCGGGAGCTGCCTCAGTGACACGCGCCATCCGCGAAGCATTTCCCGGCACTGTCATTGTCAAGCTCTCGCCCAATGTGACGGACATAGCTGAGATTGCACGCGCTGTGGAGGCTGAGGGTGCAGATGCCGTCAGCCTCATCAACACCCTCATGGGTATGGCGATCGACGTGGAGCGACAGCGCCCGTGTCTGTCCACCATCACAGGAGGTCTGTCCGGTCCGGCCGTGCGCCCCGTGGCAGTCAGGATGGTATGGCAGGTGGCAAAAGCCGTGTCGATACCGGTGATCGGTCTGGGTGGCATCATGAACGGTCGTGACGCGATGGAGTTTATTCTCGCCGGAGCATCGGCCGTGGAGGTTGGCACCGCCAATTTCATCGACCCGGCCGTGACGGTAAAGATAGTGGACTGGATAGACGATTACTGCAACCGTCATGGTGTAGACGATATCCACGATCTCATAGGCGCCATCAATCAATGATAATCCGCGTAGCCGACTTCGATCTCCGACCCCACAATACATTCAGGCTCCCGTGCAGAGCCGATAGGTGGATTGAGTTTACCTCCCGGGAGGATATTCCGGCGGTGGCTGCCGAGTCGGCTGCCGGGCAGTCTATCATCATCGGAGCCGGAAGCGATCTGCTTTTCACCCAGCCCGAATATCATGGCACGGTGATCCACAGCGCTATCCTCACAATCGATATGGAGCCGCTCGGCGATCGGAAAGTAAGAGTCACGGCAGGCTCGGGAGTGACGATGGACGATCTCATCCTCCGCACATGTCAGGCCGGCCTCTGGGGTCTCGAAAATCTTTCGGGTATTCCGGGAGAAGTTGGTGCCTCGGCTGTGCAGAATGTCGGGGCATACGGCTGCGAGGCCGGCGAGCTGATCGAGAGTGTGGAGCTGTTTGACAGGCGCGAGCATCGTTTCGTGACCTTTGACAAGGCCGATTGCCGCTTTGCCTATCGCGATTCGATCTTCAAGCGTCCGGAGGCGAAGGGACGCTACATCATCGCGTCGGTTACTTATATATTATCTTCGGCCCCCGCCCCGCGGCTCTCATACGGCAATCTTGCCTCGCACTTCACTGATCCGGCCACGGTCACGCCCATGGAGATCCGTGAAACCGTCATGGCTGTCCGTAATTCCAAGCTGCCTGATCCGTCTGTGACTGGAAGCGCCGGAAGCTATTTCACCAATCCCATAGTGACGCAGGATCAGTTTGAGGATGTCTGCGCACGCGCTCGGACTCTTTTGAATGCCGGAATCGAGGTGCCGTCATTCCTCCTCCCCGACAGACGCGTCAAGATCCCGGCAGCTTGGCTTATCGACAAGGCCGGTCTGAAAGGCGTCACGGAAGGTGGGGCAGGCACATGGCCCAGGCAGCCGTTGGTGATTGCCAATATGAGCGGCAACTGTTCGGCAGCCGACATCCTGGCGCTCGAGCGGAGGATCGTTGATACTGTTGAAAAAACTTTTGGTGTCCGGCTCGGGCTGGAGGTCGAGAAGATACCCATGCCGGTTCTCCAATAAAATAACTTGTTTTCACCCCCCCCTTATCCATTATAATGAGCACTTTTATCATAGAAGGAGGTCATAAACTCAGCGGCGACATCTATCCTCAGGGAGCAAAAAACGAAGCTCTCGAGGTGATCTCGGCCGTGCTTCTGTCGCCAGATGAAATCACTATCACCAACGTGCCGGAGATTCTTGACGTCCATAATCTGATAGATCTGCTCCGGGGGCTCGGGGTCAAGGTGCAGCATCCGGCTGAAGGCACTTATATCTTTCAGGCGGATGATATCAACATAGAATATGCACACTCGGCCGAGTTCGTGTCTGTTTCGGCAAAGCTGAGGGGCAGCGTGCTGCTCGTCGGTCCGCTCCTGGCCCGCTTCGGTACCGCGCTGTTTGCCAAACCGGGCGGAGATAAAATCGGGCGCCGTAAGGTCGACACACATATCACCGGCTTCATCGCCCTGGGTGCCAGCATGGGCTACGACGATAAGCGTCATGCGTATGTTCTGACCGCTCCCGAGGGGGGGCTGCACGGGGCATATATGCTGCTTGACGAGGCATCTGTCACCGGCACGGCCAACATAATCATGGCTGCGGCAACGGCAGTTGGCGTGACCACCATCTATAATGCCGCATGCGAGCCATATATCCAGCAGTTGTGCAGGATGCTTATGTCAATGGGCGTTGAAATCGAGGGGCTGGGATCCAATCTGCTCCGCATCCACGGCACATCGGGCCTGCTGCTCCACGGCTGCTCCCACCGCATCTTGCCCGACATGATCGAGGTGGGCAGTTTCATCGGAATGGCAGCCATAACCCGCAGCTCGATCACGATCAAGGATACAGCCTATGACGAACTCGGCATCATCCCCGACTCCTTCCGTAAGCTCGGCATAAATCTTGAGCGTCGCGGCGATGATATCTTTATCCCGGAGCAGGATAGTTATGTGATAGAGAGTCATCTCGACGGTTCGATACTTCAGATCGCCGATTCACCGTGGCCGGGTCTGACCCCCGATCTTCTGAGCGTGATGCTTGTCACGGCCACACAGTGCCGCGGCTCGGTGCTCATCCATCAGAAGATGTTTGAGAGCCGCCTCTTTTTTGTCGATAATCTTATTGACATGGGCGCCCAGATCATGCTTTGTGATCCGCATCGTGCCGTTGTGATAGGTCTCGACAACCGTATTCCGCTTCGCGCCAACAATATGCTGAGTCCCGACATCCGCGCCGGCATCGCCATGCTCCTTGCTGCCATGTCGGCAAAAGGTGTGAGCCGCATCGACAATATCAATCAGATCGACCGCGGATATCAGAATATCGACGGCCGCCTGTCGGCTCTCGGAGCTGCCATCAGCCGCGAGGACTGATAGATGAAATTGCGATTGTAGCCGCATTTGGCAAACAATATTCCCGTAAACGGTGTTGCATAGTTATAGACTATAAAAATCCATTGTATTATGCGACACTCCCTTTTATCGGCCCTTGCTGCCGTTCTCCTCATCCTTGTTTCGGCACCCGCGCGTGTCGATGCCTGCTCCCGAATACTCTATGTAGGCTCTGATTCAACCCTGCGCATAGTAGGCCGTTCGCTTGACTGGAAAACCCCCATCCCCACCAATCTCTATGTCTATCCCCGAGGGATAGAAAAGAAAAGCCACGATCTGAAAGGAGCTTTCACATGGACCTCCAAATACGGATCAGTTTACGCTGTAGGTTATGACGGAGGCGTCACCGAAGGCATGAACGAAAAGGGACTTGTCATCAATGGCCTTTTCTGCAAAGGCACTGTCTATGGCAATGTCAGCACCGAGGGACGCCCTCCCATGTCGCTTGCCGTGTTTGTTGCCTGGCTCCTTGATCTCAACGCCACTACTCCCGAAGTCGTGGATGTGCTCAAACGTCATGATTTCAACATCTCGGGCGCAACATTCGATGGCGGAACTGTCTCGGCTCTCCACTGGGGCATTACCGATGCCGAGGGTCGCTCAGCTATCGTGGAGTTTGTCGACGGCAACATCAATATCTATGAAGGTCAGGACATACCCGTGCTCACCAACGATCCTACCTATCCTGCAATGAATGCCATCAACGATTACTGGAAAGCAATCGGCGGCGCCAACTTCCTCCCGGGCCGCGTTGCCAGCCCCGACCGCTTTGTCCGCGGCTACTTCTTCGACCACAATGTGCAGAAGGTTGCCGACCACGACCTTGCCTTCTCCATCGTCCGCAGCATCATGGCCAATGTGTCGGTGCCTTATCTCTATGAAGTCAACGGCGATCCCAACGTGAGCTCGACCCAGTGGCGTTCGTATGCCGACCTCTCGCTCCGCCGCTACTATTTCGACATAGTCACCAATCCCGGTGTCTTCTATATCAATCTCGAGAAGTGCGATCTCCGCAAGGGTGCACCGGTGCTCAAACTCGACACCTCCAAGTCAAGCACCTATCTCGGAGATGTCACCGACAAGCTGGTGCCCTCGGCTCCCTTCACTCCCATGTATTGATTCATCGGCTCAGCCACCGTGCTGACAAAGATATTTTCCCTCTGCCGGGGACAGACTCATCGCCTGAATGAGCCTGTCTCCGGCGCTTTTTGCTCCGGTGATGATGTCGGGACTTTTGCATGGTAGTTAGGCGCTGGAGCTCAGATTGTTGATAGCGGAAGTGAGACTTTTTTATCAAGGCTGATTTGCACCGAAATCGGAATTATTCAGCTAACTTTGCAGTGACATTCCAGCCCATGAAAATGAAGTATAAACTGAGATATTACCCACTGTGGGCCAAGGCCGCTTTAGTCGTGGCGATAGTCTCGACGTGTGCTCTTGTGTGGCTGCTGTTTGGCGTGACTGTTCCGGCGGACCGCGACCCCGAGATTGAGGCAGCCCTCTCGATAGTCGATGCCGACGCCAGTGGCGCCCTGCATTTGCTCGACCGTTATGTGCCGCGCGATTCCGACAATGCTGCCCGGGCAGCCGCACTCCGGGCCTTTGGCCGCTTCGTTATGGGCTATCGGGATACCGATCGCTGTTGGCTCGACACGGCCCACATCATTGTTCTCCGCCGCCTCGGTGCCGACGATAATGCTGTCCTTGCCCGGGGTATGCTCGCTTATGGATATATGGCGGCCAACCGCGACGAATATCAGACGGCTATCAATGCGCTTGGCGAAAGCGCCGACCGAGCGCTCAATCAGCTGGCCGACACGCTGCTTGCTGCGCGCGCAACCCGGCAGCTTGGTCATACCTACGATGCTTTGGCAGCATTTTCTGCCGCGATAAAAAATTTCTCATCTGCGAGAGACCTGTTTGATGTATTGTCGGATACAGTCAGGGCAGATTTATGTCGGTTAGGGATTGCGTGCGCGTTGGGCCGGAGTTTTGATAAAAGTCAGATTGCGATAGGTGTGGCAATATTGGACAGCATGAAACCTCGTATGGACTCTGATCCCGCATATAGCGAATATGTCACCTTTACCTCATCAAACATACAGCCACGAATGAGGATGGGTCAGTATGATCAGGCCATAGATTACGGACATAAGACACTTAATGAGCAGAGTTGCCGGAATGTTGATTCGCTGTTTGTCTATTCGCTACTTGCAAAAGCAGCCATCCGGAGCCACCGTTTCCGGCAGGCACGGGAATGGCTCGATTCAGCATATATTTTTCGCGACCTGATACAGTTGAAACCGGGGCGTACTACCGTATCATTGGCAGGTATAGAAGCTGAACTTGTAGACTCCCAGAATCCGGATCCTTTTATCCGGGCGGTCAGACATAAGCAGGACGAGGAAAACGATAGTCTCTTCGCTTATTATAAGCGAAATATCGCCGAAATAAGTCCATCATATACTCTGGAGGCAGATCAGAGCCTTTCGGGCGATCATCGCCGGAGGGCGCTGCTGGTCATACTTCTCGCTATTCTCCTTTCAGGAACTGCACTGATGGTTTATTATTCAAAAATGTCGGATCTGCGCTTCCGCATGGATCAGCTTTCGGCCGACAAAGATGTAATTGCGCGCAAAGCCGCTGCGCTTGCAAAGGAAATTGTCGACGCTGAGGCACGGATGGCTGCCATCGACATTGATCTAAGGGCTTCCCAACTCAATTCGCGCCAGATGAGCCGGGAGCTCGAAGATCGTCAGGCTTTGCTCGCGTCCACTCAGGCAACCGTTGAGCTGCTGACAGCCAAGCTCAGTGAGGCGCGTGATGCCGCCGCTGCCTCATCCGAGCTAACGGCTCAAAAAATTGATGCTCTGCTCGCCCCATATATCTCTGCGGTCGATAATCTTATCTGCTCTATCGATCTCTCCGCTTCGGCAGGATCGCGTCCTCGAAAACCTCATGAGTTGCAGCTCCATCGCCTGCTTGAATATCTTCGTTCCTCGAGCTTCGCTGAATCGCTCCCATTGGCTGCCGCCATCAGGGAGCCGGGTCTTCCGGCTGCCGATACCGGACTCCGTGCTCTCCTTACTCCCGAGTGTCATAAGATTTTGATGATGATAATAGCCGGTTTCAGTTCTCAGGCGATCATTACCATAACCGGACTGAGCCGTCAAAGCTATTATCGCCGCCGGGATTTGATTGTTGCCAGCCTGCTTGATTCCTTCAATGATTATTATCAGACTCTTGCTGATAAATACATACGCCGTTTCACCAAAACCAAAAAATAACTCATGAAACTCCCAAAACCCATCCATCTTATCATTGCTGCAGCTGTTGCTATGATCATCGTGCCTCAGACATTATTTGCCGATGACAGCACCGACTTCCCGGTAGGTGAGGATCCCGTTCGTCAGGACGAAAATAAAAACAAGCATAACGACTATGTAGAGCCTCCGGTCTGCTCCTTCAGTAAGGATCGAGGAGAGGTCAGAGTCTGCTTCGATTATTATTGTGGAGATGCAACAGTGACTGTTACATCGTCTACCGCAGGAGTATGGACGGTGACATCATCCACCATGGTTCAGCCTATATTGTGTCCGTTTGGCGGCGCGGCTGGTGAATATTCAGTCAGCATCACCACTACTACGGGACTCGCTTTCAGAGGGTCGTTTGTGGTAAAATAGTCCGGACTGATCCATAGTATAGCCTGACCATGTGAGCGTATTTCCTGAAAGTCTCATGCGAGACTTTCAGGAAATACTCTTATCTTGATATACAGTGAGTTAATATGGCCAATGAGAAAACAATAATATAGGGCTGTATCGGGTCGCGCTGGTCGATAATATCTAACTTTGCATTGTCAAAAATCCCTAAATTATCCACCTTATAATCATGGAAAGAATCGTTACATTTCTCGTTGCAATGGCTGCTGCCATCCTGATTGGCTGCATTGCGCTTCTTGCAGCGCCCGCTCTCTCGGCTGCCGAAACCTCAGAGCAAGGTATGACTGCCGGAATATCTCTCGGCCTGAGCAACTCCAACCGTCACCATCACGTCGGCATGGTGGTTCGCCCCAATGTGGGCTACCGCTTCAACCGCACATGGGAGGGCGGCGCTTTCTTCAGGTTTGAAAACAACGGGTGGGGAGGTAAGATCTATAATCTCTCGCTTTACGGAGAATATAACTTCTTTCCCTTTGCCGACAAGCGTTTCAGCATGTTTGTTGATTTTCAGGCTGGTAAAGGATGGCTGCCGACCGTGTATGACGATGATCCGACCGTGAGCAAACATCGCCATCACACAGACGTGGAGATCGGCTTTGTGCCGGGTATGAAATTTCATATCCCGGGCACTCAGGCAGACCTGAGGCTGCGCTATCTCTTTG
>CAYWWE010000031.1:12572-22763 GCA_964461785.1 uncultured Bacteroides sp. | reverse complement strand
TGCTCACTGTCAGCCGGGGTGTAGCCAAGAGCGAGGGTTATTCCGTCGGCTGTGAGGGTGTAGGAGGTGTTGACCGGTGTATTGGTGTTGACATACTGCTGCGTCGCGTCGTCAAAGGTCTCCCATGTCGAGGTGGTCGGGTTGATGCGGGGCGACCGGGCGTCGTCACCTTTCGGGCCCTGCACACCGCGCGAGGGATAGGCCGACGTCTGATACTCGTCGTTGTCGGCATTCCAGAGCTTCCATGTCGAGGTGTCGGGGTCGATCACCGGAGGATGCTGCGCCGCCTTTTCGGCCTTGGCCGCTGCGTCGTTGGCTGCGGTCGTGGCCTCCTCTGCCGATTCCACTGCGCCATTTACCGTTGCGGCGGCATCGTTAGCCGTCTTTGCCGCTGCGGTTGCTGTGTCCGCTGCGTCGTTGGCCGTCTGAGCTGCTGTTTCAGCTCCGGTCTTGGCTGTGTTGGCCGCGGCGGCTGCATCGTTGGCGCTCTGTGCGGCGGTGTCGGCATTGGCCTTGGCGGTGTCGGCTGCCGTGGCCGCATCGTTGGCCGTCTGAGCAGCGGTGTTGGCGTTGGCTGTGGCCGCATCAGCATTGGCCGCTGCCGTATCGGCTTTCCCGGCGGCTGTATCTGCCGAAGTAGCTGCTGTGTTGGCCGCATCTGCCGCGTCTATCGCTGCCTGCTTCTCAGCGGCGATGTCGAGGATCGCATCGGTCACTCTGTCGGCTGCGGCGTTGGCGTTCGTGGCCGCCGTGATGGCTCTCGTAGCGGCGGCATTGGCCTCGCTGACGGCTCCGGTGGCCAGAGCGGCGGCGTCCTCGGCTGTCTGAGCGGCGGCATTGGCGCGGTCGAGTGCCGTCCACGCCTCCTCCACCACGGCCTTGACCGGTGCCTGGAGCACGGCGATATCCGCCGGCGTCAGGTCGGAGAAACGGAGCTTGAGATTGTCGGCTGCGATCAGCTTATGCGTCACGCCCCCGAGCGTGTAGGTCAGCCACAGCTCCCCACCGGCATCATCCACCCTGCCCGACGAGTCGAGCCTGATCCATGCGAAGTAAGGCACCAGAGCGTCGATGTCAAGCAGATCCTGAGCGCCGGTAAACTCTTTCTCCCCCTTGTCGTTGGTCTCGTAATAGCCCACCTGAAGCACGCGCTTCTTAGTCTCGTCTCCCTCCTCGCTCTGATAGTAGCGGAACGTCGGTGTGCGCCCCTCGGCCTTGATGCCGGTGTCCACATTGCCCACAAACCAGTTGCGGGTCTCCGGGTCGATAGTCGGCTCCAGCACCTCACGGAGCATATCGAAGATGGCGCCCACATGGACTGCCCCCGCCGTCGTGCCGTTGCTGCGTCCGAGCAGATCCACTCCGTAGTTGTCGAAGTTATATCCGTTGCCCTTAGTCCGCTTCTGCGGCCTCGGGAGGCTCAGAGGGGGGAAACTGGATATATCCATGAGCGGGTACAGTGCCCGCGCCGTCTCCTGATTGCTGTTATTGTTGTTGTCTGCCATTGTTGGTTAGATTGCTTTGATTTCGACATAAACTCTGCCCGCCGTCATGCTGCTTCCCTTGACGAGCTTGATCTGTATGTAGTTGCCCTCGCGGTTCACGCACGCAAAAGCGCCTTGGAGCATCGACGTGGCGTTGATGATCAGCTGCGCGTCGCTCATCGAGGCCGGGAGATAAAACGACAGGTTGCCCGGACCCTCGGCATTGAGGTTGCTCACCTTGTCGGATCCGCACAGAAACTCGAAGTCCAGCCCACTATAGCCCGTGCCCGTCACCTCAAACTCTCCGGCCATCACCGTATAGGGCTGCACCACGCCGTTGCGCAGATGGATCAGCTTGCCCGCGGGCTGCTCCACAACGGCAAAGGAATTTGCCTTGTTGAGCGACAGCACCATGCCGTTGCGGCCAAACGTGGCGTGATAGGCGTTGGCAAGCGTCTCGCAGCTCAGCGTCACCTTGCTGCCCGCCTTCACCGTGGCCGTGGAGCTGACGGTGACGGTCAGAGTGGCCGAATAGACCTCCCCCTTCTCCGCGCGGAAGCTGATGCGCTGCTCCGTCGTGTCACTGAACTCGATATTTTCCTGGATGTGGTTGTCGGCCAGAATGAGGGTCTCCTGACGGATCACTCCACCTCCGGCTTTGTTGATCGCCACCTCAAACAGGACGTAGGGCAGCTCGAACAGATCCTGAGTGCTGCCTCCTGCCGGGGGCTCGCCCCGGAGGGTGGCATTGAGCGTCGAGACGAAATTGAGGGTGATGATACCCGACTCCTTGGGCGCGCCCATCCATATCATCCTGCCCTCTACAGCGCCGGAGACCGCGGTTGTAGTGCTGTTCTCGGCCACACCCATGTCATTGCCGTTGCTCAGATCGTCGATATTCACATCCTCCCCGCTCAGTTCCGTGCAAGGAATCCCATCAGCATCGTAGATCTGCACGGCCATCTTCTCGGGGTTGAGCTCCACGCGCTGGCCGCCATTCTTTCCGGCGATGATCCTGCCCTCGATCTCGGCGTAGCCGTAGCGCCTACCCTCGCTGTCCACACCGGCATAGATCTTCACCGGCGCATCACCGGGTCGATCGTCCCCGGCCCAAAAGATAGGCAGATCCTTATTGCTCCCCTGCAGGCCGCCAACGACCACATTCTTCTCGGTGTATATCAGCATCTGAGTGCCGCTCATGATGTCGATATGGGCGTGATTGGCTACCAGGAAGTTGAAAAAGCCCGTATTGACATTCTCATCAACCGTCTCCCAATAGTTGAAGACGTTGCTGCCGAGATAGGCTTTAAGGTCGTTCTCAGCCGTGAACATCGCCGTGGCCGGGATATTGGCCGGAGCAGTGTAGACCACTCCCGGCTTGACACGGTAGACATAGTAGCCGCTATCGACCCCGGTGCCGCGCACGGCCAGGAAATCGACATAGCCCGTCTCCACGCTCTCCTCGATACCCTCGTCGTTGCGGTATTCCTGATCCGCCACGATCTCTTTCCACAGCCTCACTCTCAGTCCGGGCAGTCCGCGCTGACCCCGGCCTCCGTCGCGGAGCACCGGCACGGTCTCGCGGTCGAGCAACCGGTTGTTGCCCGCGCTGTCGAGCGTGTTGCGGTCGTAGAGGCGGAAGGTGTAATCGGTCACTTCGTCATCCTCTATCCCTGCGAGCGATGCGCCGTCGGCATAATCCACCTCCACGCTGTCGCCCCTGACTCCACCCGCGAGCGTGCTCACCTCGAGCAGCAGATCGTCCGGCAACTCGGTGAGGATCACGGCGCCGTCGCTTCCCACACGCTGCACCTCGCATCGCAGATAGCCGTCGTCGAGCTTGGGGTCGGTGAAGTCGCCGGAGGAGGTCAGGTGTATCTGCGACACCTCCGGGATCAACCTGTAGACGTGGCTGCCGCTGTCGCGCACCAGAGTCCACTCGGCGCGCCCTGTGCACAGCTTCTTCGACTTGCCCGAGTAGCCCGTCGCCACTACATGGACGCGCATCGACAGCGGCAGCTTGCCGTCGGCTCCGTAGGTCGAGATCTCGCCGTAGGGATCGCCGCCGTCCTCACCCGGGTGCTTCGGGTCGTAGTCGGGATTGGCCATGCGGTTGCAGCGGAAATGGATCTCGCCGTCGCTCTCCGCGCCAAACGATTCGTCGAGATAATAGTAGTGATCGATCGTGCCGCCGCTTATGTTGTAGTCCGGCTCCACGCGCCAGTCGTTGACATCGACTATCGTAAGCGAGCTCAGAGGCACCGGATCGGCTCCGTCAAAGAGCCTCACGCGGGTCACCGGATAGTAGAGATCCGCCATCGGGTGACCGTCAGGGTCGTTGATCAGGTCGAAGACACACTTGTTGTCGGCGTTCATCAGGATGCTGTCATACTCGTTGTCCAGATCGAGGGTGATGGCGCTGTCCCCCTGCTCTCCTTTCTCGCCCGTGATGCGTACCGGCTCGCTCCACAGCCCCACGAGCTTGCCCGTCTTCTTGGCGTTGCTCTCGATGCCGTCGGCAAAGGGGTCGGTCGTGCCGTCCTGAAGGATGCGCGCCATGATCATCCACAGCGAGCTTCCCTCCTCCCCCGGCTGAGGGTAGTCATGCCAGATCGATGCGGGCAAGCCGTTGTTGGGATTGCGCTGATCCCGCTTCGCGTCCGGAGCCACGGCGGCGTGGGCCCTGTCCTGACGGGCATACATGAAGTCGGTGTCGCCTCCGTCCTCGCCGGTGGCCTTGACCGGATCGCTCCAGTCCGTGCCCTCCTTCAGCTTCCCTGTCGAGCCGTCGATCACCGCCTTTGACATATACCATACCGGATAGATCAGCTTGCCGTCGGCGCTGTACGGCACCGGGCCGTCGAGCCACTGACGGTTGCGCAGGTCGTCAGCCCGGGCGGCGGCGATCTGCTCGGCTGTCGCGTCGGTCGGGAGAGCCCCCTCGCTGTCGGCCTGCCACGGATAAGGGATCCGGCAGGTAGGTTTGGCCGGTGCCACATATTTCTTCGTCTCCATGTCGAGCACGTCGTGGGCAAAGACGTAGGTGGTCCAGTCGCCCGAGGCTATCAGGTGGATCGAGTAGTGGCGCTTGATCACCACCTCCCCCTCGCAGCCTACCATGATATCGATGCCCGGCTCCTCACTCAGGTCGGTGATGGCCGTGACATAGATGATGCCGTTCTCGATGGTGGCCTCACACCCTTTACAGGCCAGTTTGGCCGTGTAGGAGCCCGGGGCCGGAGCCCCCTCCTCGATCCATGTCAGCTGCTTGCCGGCCTTATGCACCTGAAGGGAGGTGTGGAGGATCCATGCCTGAGCCGTCACGAGCTTCGGGCCCGAAACCGACACGTTGTATTTATCCTCATTCTCGTCGGCGGTGGTCACGAGATAGCGGCCTATCAGGGCGTGAGGCTTCCCCTCGGCGTCGAGGGTGATCACCCCGGTCTCCTGGGTCAGGTGCACCGAGTAGGCGTCCTTTCCCTGAAGATCCTCCCGTTGCTCCTTCGTAAACTTGATCATCGGGCCGTAGAGATACGCCCGGCACATCACAACGCCGTGACCCTCCAGAGTCATGCCGCCGATCTCCATCCCCTCCAGATCGCCGCGGATGTAGGTGTAGTTGCGGTCGGGATCGATCCGCCATGTGTTCACACCCTCCATCATGATCAGGCGCTTGGTCGTGGCAAAGGTCGTCGACTGACGCTCCGGATCGCTGAAGTTGCCGTAGGCCGCTATCTTCATCCCCTTGCGCGGATGGAAGCCCGAGCCCTGACGCAACCGGTAGCGGAAACCCTTGGCCGCCGATATGTCATAGAGCTTGATGCCGTTGCGGTCTTTCAGGATGTTGCCCGCCGCATCGGTCAGCGGCTGCAGCACATTGCCATCCTCGTCGATCAGCGCTATCGGCGTGAAATAGGCCGTGGTGAAGCCCGAGATCTGCTGAAAACCGCACGAATCCACATCGCTCGAAGTATTGTTCTTGGCCGAGCCGTCGAGCGCTATGTTGTGGAAGATACCCCGGCAGATATCCTCCGGCTTAAACGTCATCAGCTCATCCTCCACGAGCTCCATCCAGCAGTTGCCCTCGCCGATGGCTATGCCGTTGCCGCCACGGTACAGGGGCCCCGTGCCCGGCTCCACCCGCTCAGCCGTCCCGTAGGCAAACGTCTGCCACAGCTCCCCATCCACCACATCCACCATATTGAACCGCAGCTTCATCGTCTCCAACGTGTCCCGCACATACAGCTCATCCACCCACATGACTGTATTCCCATTCGGTCGGCGCCAGCATCGCGCACCGACACCGAACCAGTTATCTGAGAAACCTCCGCGGGCGCTCGGTACTGTCAGCCCCTGGTCAAAATCAATATTGCAGAGAGCTTTGTCCCGACGGTTACGGTGAAGGAACTGGCTGTCCGACCGACGCGCTGAATAGACATTGTAGTCGGAAGCCGGAGTAGTGTCGCCGGTCTTGATGACGTGTGGAAACTCCGCCGCCGATCGTGTGGCGATGGCCTTTACCTCGTCGATGTTTCCCTTCAGCTTGTCGAGAGCCCCGGTCGAGAGCGCGTCACTGATCTCGATATTCATCTGCTCCGGCAGAGTGACCTTGCGGGTTATCTTGGTGATCCTGCTGTCGACATAACCAACCGACCCGAAATATTCGCTGCTCTCCAGACGGACTCTCTGGCCCACTCTCAGATCAAGGTCATGCTCCTGAATGTAGAGATAGTCGGTGACCGCTTTATACACCGAGATATCGGCGCAATGGCGCCGGTTATATTCATTGACAGCCTCGAGAAACTCATTCTCGGCGAGAGGATAATATTCGTCGGGCATGAGCATGTTCCACGGGATATACTTGTCGCCGGGTTTGGGAACGAGCACACCACCGGGCAGCTGCTGTGTGTCATCAAACTGGGTTATGATCTCAAATTCCCGGGTCTCGCTGTCAAAATTGATCTCAAAATAATGGGTTCCGTTGTCGTCGCTGCCCAGGCCGGCGAGTTCGCTGCCCTCCTGAAAGGTAACGCGCTTTACAAGATCGGCCAGATCATACTCGTTAGGATCAAACGGCAGCTCATCGTCCCGGAAATAATATACCGTGAAGTTATTCCCTTCCTCGTTGACACGCTCCTCGCTGCGGACGCTGCTCACAGTGCCCGTGTAACGTGGAAAGATATTCGCGAAGGCGTTTTCCTCATAGTGATGGATTATGCCGTATTTTTCAGTATTGACATCGACATATTGAGCACCTCCCGGCAACTGCAACCGGGAGTGGCCATATTTTTCCGGATCGATGTTTCGTGACGAGCCGGCCGGAAACAGACGGGTATAGACCTTGACATTGTCGGCCACATCGGGCTGTATCTTTGTCAGTCCCTTCTGATAGCCGAGCGTGATCTTCTCACCAAACTCACAGCGACACAGGTTGACACTCTTGCCGTCGCACCAGAACTCCGCGCCGATAGCGTCCGCCACGGCTTTCAGACCCTCGTCGCAATATTTACCATGGTAGTCGATGACGATGTTATCGGTGGAATCGACCTGCCCCACATGCCAGTCGTCGGTCCCGAAACCTGTATTGATCGACTTCACTATCAACTCCACATGTTCACGCGCCGGAGCCGTGAGCGTGAACACCGGCTCGTTGGCTCCGTCGGTCGTGTTGAGCACCAGGAAGCGGGAGATCAGATTTGCGAGCCCGTAGAATTTCAGGGAATACTCCCATTCCACGGTCGATTTCTGGATAGGCAGATACCTCTCGGTCAACCAGTAGCGGCATCCTATGAAATCTACATAGTCATTCACGCCGAAAGATATACGCTCAGGCAGGATGAAGGAGAGATTCAGGACTGAGCCCGACTGGATCTCCTCCACCTGTGTGCTGCTGTCTTTCGGTTCTACCGACAGTTTCAGTATGCCGGATGCGGAATATATTTTGAGTGTCATTTGAATACCGTTTTAACAGTGTCAGAATTGCGGTTCCGGTTCGCGGAATTTGATCGTGAACTTGGCCGCAACCATGCCTCCGAGATCTTCCAGATGGTCATAGTCGGAGCACTCCTTGTA
Source organism: uncultured Bacteroides sp. (assembly GCA_964461785.1). Classification (GTDB taxonomy): domain Bacteria; phylum Bacteroidota; class Bacteroidia; order Bacteroidales; family Muribaculaceae; genus Paramuribaculum. The sequence continues at coordinate 15,207 of CAYWWE010000031.1, read as the reverse complement.
ATAGATGCGATATGTCTTCCCGAGCTCCGGGAGATTCATGTTGAGCCATCCGTCGGCTCCTTCCTTCAGAAAGGAGATGAAGGCATCCCGCCTGGCCATGAAGGCGGCCTTGTCGGTGGCCGTGATAGCGAATTTCAGGGATATGTCCCGTGGCTCCCATCTCTGGATCAGCTTCTCGGGCAGCTTCTCGCCGTTCTGCTCCCGGAAGCTGACGGCCACATGGGGCTTCGTTGCCGGCGGCTTCTGGAGGGCTGAATAATTGGTCGTGTCTCCCTCCTTCTCTTCCACCAGCCATGCCCCGAAGTCCTGCCAGACATCGTGGCCGTTTATGTAGAGCAGACCATTCATTATGCTGTTCATAGCGATCTCAATTTTATGCCGTTCAGTCGTAACTCGTGGATATCGTCGGCCATGTCGGGTAGTTTATCGACCTTGTCGAGTATCTTGCCTATAGTGTCGCACAGGCGCCCGAAAGTGTCCATGAAGCCGTCGAGGGTCTCATCGATGGAAGCCGCGTGCATCTGGACGCTTGTAAACAGGCCCTCGAGCTTAGTGCCCTGATCCTGACTCATGGCAGTGTAGACACCGGCGCGACCGGTCTGTGATGATCCGGAGGATGATTCATCGGCCTTCCAGAGATCAAAGCCACTGGCGGCGGCCTTGTCGCGCCAAGCCTCCATCCATGTCTGGGCTGCCTCCACGTTTTGGCCGATATTGTCATAGAAGCTGTCGATGAGCTTCATGGCATCGTTGGCGATAGCCTCCTCGGTCTTGCCGCTGCCATAGACGGCCTTCAGGTTTTTCTGGAGGTCGGCAAACTTATCCGCGAAAAACAGTGAGTAGGCTATCTGCTGACCGAGGTCTTCAAGCACTGTGGCGGCATTCGCGGCAAAGTTTTCGAGAGCCGATCCGCTCCCTTTCAACGCCGAGGTGATGGCGTCCATCATGCCGGATCCAAGGTCGCCGAAGGTCTCCTTGAGATAATTTTCAAGCGACTCCTCGGCTTCATCCATCGCATCCTTGAGAGAGATGAGATTCTCGAGATAGCTGCGGGTCTCGTCGCTCATGGTGCGGGTGTCGAGGATCACGCGCAGCATCTCGGTGTCAAGCTCACCGTTGGCCTTGATCAGCTCCGGATAGACGCTGAGGATCGAGCTGTAGATATCCTTGCCCTTACCCCATCCGAAAAGGCCGGTCTTCTTATGGCCTGTCACTATCTGGGCGTTGTTGAGTGCGCCGAAGCCGGCGTTGTAAGCCTCCAGACGTTTCTTATATGTCCCGGCCATGTCATTGGTCAGAAGCTCAAAGAAAGTCTGTTTCGGAGCCTCGCCCTGTAGCTCCGCCTTGAATTGAGACAGAGTCTGACGATATACCTCCACGGCATTTGCGGCCTTCGCTATCTGCTTTTCGCCGAAGATGCTCTCAGCCTCCTTCATCAGAAGATTGCGCTCGATCAGCAGCAGGTTATATTGGCGCTGGAAGTCAAGTTCGGCACGGTTGATCTCCTTCAATGCCTCCTTATGGCGCACTCCTGACGCCAGAACCGATGTGATGAAGCTGGCCGCCTCACCGATGGCCGCCCCGATTCCACCGATCAGGCCACCTTTGGCAAAGCCCTCTCCTATATTGGCTACCGCTCCGGTCAGCTGCGCTACGCCGCTGACAGCACTGGCCACACCGTCATCGTCCAGCTGCTCGAGCATGGCTCCCAATTCGGCACAGGCCTCACTGGCCGCTCCGGCAATAGTTCCGATGGATGCTGCGATCTCCTTTGCGCCGCTGGCTCCCCGCAGACCTGATATACCGGTCCGGAAGGTCTGTATGATGCTCTCCCACTTATTGCCGGTGCCTTTTCCTCCTCCGTCAAGTAGCTTATCAAGAGCCTTCTTCAGCGACTTGAGCTCTGTGGGACTTGCCTTGATATTTCTAAGCTGCTCGGCGGTGATGAAGGACAGTCCTTCTGCCGAGCCCTTGCCGTTGAGATAATTCCTCAGCTGCCGGGCCTGAGAGATCAGACCTTGCAGGGCATCCATGCTCATGCTCGAGTAGTCGCCGAACAGATTACGCAGGAAATCGTTATTCTTTGTCATGCTCCTGGCTTCTTCGTCATTGAGCGCTTCGACCCCCTTGCGCACCTGGCGGCGCACCTCCTCCATCGCACGGTCTATCTCGGCGCTGTTGGCCGCTGTGCGACCGGCCTGGAGTTTGGCGATATCCTCATCGCCCTGTTTTTTTATCGCAGTGCGTTGTGTCTCGAAGTCCTGATATTTCTGGAGCAGCGACTTCAATTCGTCCTGCCGCTTCTTCATCCTTTCAGTAGCCTCCTTATCCTCGCGGGCCTTGATGCCGGCGACTGTATCGTCATAAATCTGAGCGGCCAGAACACGCTGAACCGAAGCCTGGGCATGAATATTGGCGAGTTGATCCGGTGTTACCTTCTCCCCGGCGGCCTTGAGCTTATTATATAGCTCGACGCGCTGCTGCTCCTCGGTGGTGATCCGTTCCTTCTCCTTCTCGAAGTTAAGGGCTGCCTCGGCGCGCTCCTTGGCGTAGCCATCACGGATAATGTCGAGGCGCTGATCCTCGATCCGACGGGCTGCCGCAAGCTCCATCTCGGCAAGTGTGTTTTTGGGCG
>CAYWWE010000031.1:10930-12472 GCA_964461785.1 uncultured Bacteroides sp. | reverse complement strand
TGAGCTTTGGCCTGAAGGAACAGCATCCGGATATAGTCCTCACCCTTCTGAGTCAGTACGTCATACCACTCGGCCACGGTCTCATAATAGCCGAAGCTCTCGCCGTATTTGCGGTTGAGCTCATCGACCTTTATCCGCTCCTGTTCCTTGGAGCCGGTAAATTCTTTCAGGCGTTTGACAGTGTTTTCGATCTCGAATTGGGTTCGGACCATCTGGGCGCGTCCGGCCTTCTCGATCTCCAGCTGCTCCTGTGCTTTCTGAGCTGCTTCATCCTGCGCATCGGCCAGTTTGTTCCACGCCACGATCAGGCCGGTCACGATAAGCGACAGACCCAGAGTGAGGGTCGCCATTAGCGCCGAGGCAGCTGCGTTGGATATATGGAGAGAAGTGGCGAGACGTGTGTTGGCCGCCGTGAGCAGATCCTTGGCCTTGCGGACAGTGACCAGGCGGAAGGCCGAATCCTGATTGAGGGTGTTGAACACCTGCTGAAGCCCCATGGTGATCGCCATGACGCTCTGAACCCGGGTCTGGATCTTCATCAGCGTCTCGTTCTCGGAGGCAAAGGCACCCATTATGCCGGTTGCCACAGTGAAGGCGCCCGACAGACCGTTCACGCCGTCCATCACACCCTGCAACCCGGCATTATCATGGGCCAGGATATTTGTCTGCGCTCTCAGGTCACCTATCGTATCTGACAGGGCAGCCGCTTTTTTAGCCATCTCGTCATACTCCTGAGAGTTCTGACGGCCCTCCATGCGCATACGGGCCATAGCCTCATTCAGTTCACGGAGCTCGGCCGAGAGCCTTTTGGTGGAATTTGAGTTCTGATTATGCTCCTCCCTCATGGCTCCCAGGGCATTCTTGCTCTCAATGATGGCTTTAATGCAGGCCTCGATCTGCGCTTTCATCTCGAGGTTTTCCGTTCCCAGACGGTCATACTGGGCGCTCAACTCCCTGAGATAGCTTTCTATCTTTTTGATGTCATCTCCCAAAGCCGAGATACGGTCGTCGATGCCTCTGGACATACGCTCCGCCTTGTCACCGAGATCTTCAGCCGACTGCCCGGCCTTTTCGAGTCCGGGAGTCAGCTTGTCGCGCATCAGAAATTCTATCTCGACTGGTTTCATTTATTGATCTTTCTGTAATCGTGTCTGGAAAAAGCCGGCAGTGCTTTTGGGTTTGTCCTGTTTGTCATGCTTGCCTCCCGACCTCCTGCGCCGGCTTTCGTAATGAGGGGCATCTGCAAGCATCATGCGTAGGGTCTGATAATTCAGATCCCACATTATGTAATCACGGCTCCAGCCTGTGGCGGCGGCTATCTGCCAGATGACACCGAAGGGGCTATGGCTTCCGACATATTCGGTGGTTAACTCCCCCTCTTTCTTTGGCTCGTTCTCGGCGCCAGAGGATTCACCCTTTCCGCCGATCCGATAATATTCATAAAAGACTTGGTCCCTAACAGGGAAATGAAGTGCATGTTGGCACCCTGGAGCCACAGGTCGTTGACCATCCAGCGGAGGATCCATGCCACGACCGGGGTCA
>CAYWWE010000031.1:0-10830 GCA_964461785.1 uncultured Bacteroides sp. | reverse complement strand
AACCGGAGCAAGGGCAGCGACACCCCGACATCAAGCAGGGCGTCGGCTGCCTCTATTTCGATCTGCCGGTTCATCGGTTAGGCGTCTCCGGATTGGGTGAGTTCGACCGTCACCTTCTTAGCCGGATGGGATGCAAGTGTAAACTCCACATTACCGCTCCGGGCAGCTCCGGTGTTGGGCGAGGCCGTGACCGTGATCTTGCCATTGCTGATCTCCAGACTGAAACCCTCCGGCACGACACCGGCGGTGAACGGACCTGATGCCGAGATGTCGATGGTCTTGCTTCCTCCACCGCTGGCAAACGAGAGCTGCGTGGGGGTGGCCGTGATGAAAGGCTCAGTGGGGTACATGGAGAAGGGAGAGCTTCCGTCGAGGGGCTTGACCATCTCCAGCTCGCACTCGATGCCGAGAGCATTTTCGCCGCCGATCTTGCCTCTTACGAGGCCGTCGAGAGTCATGCTCTTGATCTCGATGGTCTGTCCGGTGCCGGCAAGGATCTTCAGTGGACCCTGGAGTGTCACTGACTCGGCGGGTGCGTCCCATCGTTCGCCGTTGACTGTTCCACCCATGACAGTGGCGCAGTTCTCGGGCAGCAGCTCGATCAGCGTAAACTTGAGGATGTTGGTGCCGTCTTTTTTCTTGATCTTCTTGACGGGGGCATTGCGGACCTGGGCTGCCCACAGCTTGATGTATTCGGCCTGATCACCACCCCAGTCGATACCCTCATCGGATATGTTGCCTATCTTCTTGCCGTCGAACACGAGGCAATCGAGCAGCATTATGTAACCGTCGTTAACGTAAACCATGATTTACTTTTTTATAATGGATGAAAGTTTGCTTTTGAATCGTTTTAATGAGCCGGCGCAAGCCACACCGGCGACGAAACCGGCGAGCGCCCACCAGTGGCGGCTCTCGGGAGGCTTGTCGGCCAACAGTCTGTTGGAGGCCTGCAATGTCTTTATCTCGTCGGCCTGTCGTGCGCTCCATTTCTCGAGCCAGTCCAGTTCCCATTGCAGACTGTCGATCTCGCGTCGTTGCTCCTTGTTGGCGGCCTGGTAAAACAGGTAGAGGCGACTGATCGAATCGCAGCGGCCGGTGATCTTGATATTGTCACCCTCCTTGCGCAGCTCGACACCGGCGCGGCCGTCTTTGGCGGTATAGCCCGCGCCTTCGGGCAGGTCACGGAGGGTCAGGATCGACACATCCAGGGTCGCCGACTCCTCCGCTATGCCCTCCGAGCCGATGGCCAGTGTCGTCTGTGACTCCGTCAGGGCAAACTCTTTCGCCGTCGCTGTCTTCATCTGAAGGCTCGCCAGAGAGTCGAGCCGGGCGACGGATGAGCTCGCTCCGGCTACCTGTGCCGCGGTCTGTTCCGTATGTCTTGTCGTCATGCAGCCGGTGAGTACCATTGCCGCGGCTGCCAGCATGAGGGTTGCCCCTCTGATAAAATGTTTCATTATTCTTTTTGGTGAGGTTGATTATTTCGGTTCTCAGCCGCTCCACCTCCTCGAGCAGAGCGTGCTGCTTTTGCAGTATCACTTCCTGATTGGCCTGCAGCTGTGCGTTCTCACGCCGCAGCTGCACATTCTCGGCCAGAATCTTGCGGTTCTCGTCTGACAGCATATTGATGGAAGCCTGCAACTTCGAGAGCATGTCGTTATCATGTTCCCTGCGGCCTACAAGCCATGTGAACACGCTGCCCAGGAAACCTCCGGGAAGAGCATACATCAGAAAATTCAGCAGGCTTTCCATTATCATGCCGTGGGTTGATTATTGTTTGATACCTATGGAGAGGAGCCACTTCTGGACATCGAAGCTCGGACAGGCCTTAGCGGAGATCTCGTTATGGCCGATTATGCGCACATCGGGGAAGCGGCGGTGAAAATCCCGCACATAGTGCTCCAGAGCTTTCAGCTGGCCGGGGGTGCGGGTATCCCGGGGTTTCATGGATCGGTCGCACCCTCCGGCATAGACTATATGACGGCTGACCGAGTTGTAACCTCTGGCTCCGTTGGTCACTTCCCATGGATCGACATTCGCGTCCTCGTTGTTGTCGACGAGGCGCTCGACCGTCCCGTCGAGATGGATCAGATCGGTATATCCGACCTGCTTCCATCCCTGGCCGCCAGCGCTGACCGGAGAGGTGTGCCACCGCCTTATATCATCGGCGGTGACTTCTCGCCCCTCCGGTGTGGCCGTACAGTGGATGACGAGATATCTGAGTTTATTCGCCATCGCCGCCCTCATTCTGATCGGACACTTCGGGATCCTCATTCTTAGGCGTCTCGGGTTCCTCGGGGAGAGGAGCCGCAGCGGGCTTGAAGGCCGGATCCTTGCGGCCGTCGTATACCACGAATTCCTCGCCGAAGCCGATGTTGGTGTCGGCCTTCATGAGCAGCTTGAAGAAATAGAGCTCGCCGGCGTTGCTGAACTTGTCGATCTGGATCACGCTCTCGTCATCCTGAAGGTTGACGGCGACAAACAGATTGCCGTCGGCGTCGGGCGAGCAGAGTGTTGCCACGATGACACCGTCGGGCCATGCGGCGACAGTCTCGATGGTGATACCCTTGTAGCGCTTGCGGTTCATCTCGGTCTCGTCCGAGTTCTTGTGCTCGCGGGCTGTGAGCTCGTCGTCATAGCGGTCGAAATCATCGATGCTCATGATGATGCGGAGATTGGGGTTCTCGCGCATGGCCTTGGGGATGGCTGCACGGACATCCTTCAGGACTCCAAGCATTGTCTCTCCTTCCGAATCCACGACGATGCAGTCGGGGTTCCTGGCTGCCTTGGTCAGGATGCCGTCCATGAGCTCGTCGTCGGTAGTGCCGTAGACACCGTTGACATAGTGCCAGCCGAGCTCAAACTGCACCTGCTTTGACAGGGCCTCGAGCAGGGCGTTCTGAGCCTCCGGCGGGAGCTGTGAGAAAACGAGGTTGCCCTTGGGCTGCCAGCGGCGCCAGATATGCTCGAAGGCGCGGGGATTGAAGGTGGTGAAGGCCATGAAGTCCTTGGGATCGAGCTCCTGCTCGCTGTAGTTGAAGTCGCCCTTGCTGTCGGCCAGTCCTGGCTCCACTTTCTGCTTCTGGAGCATCCTGCCGGTCTTGAGGCGTGGGATGCTGATTTTCTTCTCCACACCGGGGATGATCATAACGAGCCCTTTGCTCACGAGCTCGTTGCCGGTGGAGGCCGTGGTGAGGATGGTTTCCAGTACCTCACCGTTGTAATTGGTGTTTTTTACTACTATCGCCATAGTATATGTGATTGATGGTTAATGCTACTTGTTGAGCCGGGCCTTGATCTCCTTCATGCGTCGGGCGAAGGGGCCATCCTCATCGGTCGGACGCTGTATATCCTCCATGACCTTGCGCTTGGGGGTCAGGGCTGCCAGAGCGGCCTTGCCCTCCTCCATGCTGTGCTTGAGGATATTCTCAAAGGTCGGGCGGGTCTGGGCGTTAATGCGCCCGTCGTTCTCGGCGGCATCGAGGAGCGCCTTGCGCTGCGCCTCGGCTTCGGCTGCTTCCTTAGCCTCGTAGGTGCTGACCTTGGCTTTGAGCTCGGTGTTTTCCTGCTCCAGGACCGGGACACTGGCAGCTGCCGTCTCCAGATTGTCTATCTCTTTCATGACGGCTGCATCGTCCGCACAGTCCTTGAAGCGCGGACGCTTCTTGAGTTCTTCAAAATTCATAGGATTGGTATTTGTCGGCTTTTCGAGCCGGTTATTGAATATGCTGTAGATCTGTTCGGGTGTGCTGTCATCGGGAACCGGATCGGCGTCATAGATCCCGTCGACCAGACCGAGCGACAGAGCCTCCTCCGCCGTCAGCCAGTGGTCAGTGTCATCGAAATATGAGGTCTTGACCTGCTCCTTGTCTGTTTTAAGCCGGGCGGCAAGCATATCGGCCAGACTGTCTTCAAGAGCCTGGATCTCGTCGATACAGCGCCGGAGCTCGGCCTTGTTGCCGTAGCATCCGCCGCTCACGCTGTGGAGCATGAGCCGGGCATATTTGCTCATCGAGACAGGTTTCCCGCACAGTGCCAGGACTGCGGCCATGCTCGCGGCCACTCCGTCAATATAGATATGGACTGAGGCATTGCTCCCTCTCAGGGCATTGAAGATGGCGATACCGCTGTAGACATCGCCGCCGATGGAGTTGATGCGGACCTCGATCCGGGCTCCGAAGAGTTCGGCCGCCTTGAGCTCAGCTACGACGTTGCCGCTCTTGACATCGCCATAGTCGCCGATCTCTCCATAGAGGAAGATCGTCACGGTGCCGTCGGGGGCTTTATGTATGTTGAGATATCTGTTCATTGTCTTTGCTATCCGCCCCCGGCAATCACGGGGATCACGGTGCAAAGTTGCTACAAAACAACAGGGTATGAAAACCCGGATTTTATCATGACGTTTTATAGCGTTATCATAACGCCATAAAACGTTATCATGCGGAGTGACTTTCGTCAGCTCCTTTTTTTAGGGCAACTTTGCATCAGAAATATCACGACCATGACAGATCTGACCAATGCCCAGAAAAAGGAATGGGCCAAAACATTATATCTACGCGAGAACCTGACACAGCAGGAGATAGCCGACCGTGTGGGCTGCTCCAGGGTGACGGTGTCCAATTGGGTGCGCAACGGGAAATGGGAGGAGCAGAAGACCGGCATCACTCTCACCCGTCAGGAACAGGTCGGCAACCTCTACCGACAGGTGGCCGAGATAAACCGCGCTATCGCGTCCCGGCCCGAGGGTGAACGCTTCTCCACGTCAAAGGAGGCTGACATCCTCGGCAAACTGGCCGCTGCCATCTCCAAGATGGAACAGGAGATCGGCATTGCCGACATAATAAGCGTCCTGACAGGGCTGATCGAGTGGATCCGCCCGCAGGACATAGAGAAAGCCAAGGAGATAACCCGCCTGGCGGATGCCTATATCAAAGATAAGCTATGAAACAGGCGGACAAGACGGCTCTCCTCGAATGGGAGAGATTCAAGGATGACATAGCGCGCTCCACCCCGGTCGACAAATCAATGACCCGGGCCGAGCGTGAGAAGCACCGCGCTTATCTCGAGGCCCGGCCCATCGAATGGATCAAATATTTCTGTGCGCCCTATATTAAATGTGAGTTCGCCGATTTCCACCGGCGCGCCATCCGACGCATTACATCTAATGATGAATGGTTTGAGGTTCTGTCGTGGAGCCGTGAGCTGGCCAAGTCGACCGTCACCATGTGCATTGTGCTCTATCTGGTCCTGACCGGAAGGAAACGAAATATTATCCTGACATCCAACTCCAAGGATAATGCAGTGAGGCTGCTGGCCCCCTATCGGGCAATGCTTGAGGCCAACGGCCGCATCATGGCTTATTATGGCCCTCAGATGACTCCCGGCTCATGGACCGAAGACGAGTTCATAACCAAAGGCGGCGCGGCGTTTCGCGCTCTCGGTGCCGGTCAGTCGCCGCGCGGATCGCGCAACGAGGCTATCCGTCCCGATGTGCTGCTGATCGATGACTTCGACACCGACGAGGACTGCAAGAATCCCGACATAATCCAGAAGCGCTGGGACTGGTGGGAAAAGGCTCTTTATCCGACCCGCTCAATCTCATCACCTACCTTGGTGATATTCTGCGGCAATATCATTGCAAAGGATTGTTGTGTGGTCCGTGCCGGTGCCATGGCCGATCACTGGGACATAGTGAACATACGCGATAAGGATGGCAACTCCACATGGCCGGAGAAAAACTCGGAGGCTCATATCGACCGCGTCCTCTCCCAGATCTCGACCAAATCGGCTCAGGGTGAGTATTTCAACAACCCTATATCGGCAGGCGAGGTGTTTGAATCAATCACCTACGGCAAGGTACCGGCATTAAAGAAATTCAAATATCTGGTGGCCTACGGGGATCCGTCGCCGGGAGAGAGCAAGGCCAGGAAGGGCAAGTCATTTAAGGCGGTCATGCTGCTCGGTAAGCTCGACGGCAAGCTGTATGTGATCAAGTCCCGTCTGGCCAAGTCGCTCAATGCCGAATTTATCGACTGGTATGTGCAGTTGCTCGAGTATGTGAACGGCGCAGTGCCTGTCTACTGCTACATGGAGAATAACAAGCTCCAGGATCCTTTCTTCCAACAGGTGTTCCGGCCTCTTGTCGCCAAGGTCAGACGGGATCGGGGTGTCCAGCTGTATATCCGTCCCGACGAACGGAAAAAGACCGATAAGGCAACCCGCATCGAGGCCAATCTCGAGCCGATGAACAGGGAGGGGCATCTGATCCTGAACGAGACGGAGCGGGACAATCCCCACATGAAGGAGCTGGAGGATCAGTTCAGACTGTTCACGATGACCCTGCGCTATCCGGCCGACGGACCGGATGCTGTGGAGGGCGGCAACTGCATACTCAACGAGCTCATGAAGAAGATAGAGACTCCAGTGACACGATCTCGCGCGGAGATAAGCCGACGCAACAAACGCAGACTATAACAATCAACAATAACTATGAGCCAATTCATACAACTATCGGACTATGACGCATCGATCCATCGTGATATCCTCGACGCGCTGACACGCTCAGATGAGACTGTGGTGGAAATTTGCGAGGACAGGGCCATCGCCGAGATGCGCTGCTATCTCGCCCGGCGCTACGACTGTGACCGGATTTTCGAGGCATCCGGAGCTGAGCGCCATCAGCTGATCCTGATGATGGTGCTCGATATAGCCGTCTATCATATTTTCTGCATACACAACCCGCAGAAGCTCTCCCAGATCCGGAAAGACCGCTATGAGCGTGCCGTGGAATGGATGAAGGCGGTAGCCCGGGAGGACATTTCTATCGAGGGCGCTCCGCTGCTTCCGGAGGAGGAACGCACGTCGGGCACCATATTCAGTATCCGGAGCAATCCGAGACGTGTCAGTCATCTATAATCCGTATTATCATGAGCAAGAATAAGAAAAACACAGGCAGCCGGGCAGGACTGATCACCGCCGGCGGAAACATCCCCCGGCCCGGACAGACCGGGCCAAACGTCATAGTCCTGACTCAGCCCCGGCGCTTCGGTGTCGACATCTCGGACTATACCGCGGCGATCAGAACGGCCGAGAATGTTGACTTTCCACGTCGGTATAAGCTCTATGATCTGTATGCCGACATTCTTATGGACTCTCACCTGTCCTGCGTGATCGAGAAGCGCCGCAATGCCGTGCTGTGCTCTGACATCGAGTTCCGGCGCGCAGGCAAACCCGACGACAAGATCAATGAGCAGATACACTCGCCATGGTTCTCGCGTCTGGTCAGCGACATAATCGATGCACGGTTCTGGGGATTCACCCTCTGTCAGTTCTTTAAAAAGGATGACTGGATAGACTATAACCTCATTCCGCGCAAGCATGCCGACCCGATAAGACGCCTGATCCTCCGTCAGCAAACGGATATTACCGGTACCTCCTGGGATGATTATACTGATCTGCTCTTTGTAGGCCGGCCCGACGATCTCGGGCTGTTGGCCAAGGCGGCTCCGTGGGTCATTTATAAACGCAACACTACCGGCGACTGGTCGCAGTTCTCCGAGGTGTTCGGTATGCCGATTCAGGAATATACCTACGACACCGACGACGAGGGCAGCCGCGAGCGCGCCATTGCCGATGCGTCAAAGGTCGGTAGCCTCGCCACATTCATCCACGGCAAAGACACTTCGCTCAACCTCATCGAGGCCGGTAATAAGACCGGATCGGCCGATGTCTACGAACGCTTTTGCGAACGGTGCAATAGTGAGCTCTCGAAGCTCATACTCGGTAATACACTTACTACGGAGTCTGCCGAAACCGGCACTCAGGCCCTTGGCACAATCCATCAGAAGGGCGAGGATAAGATCACTCAGGCCGACCGTCTGTATGTGCTCGACGTGCTCAATTACGACGCTTCGGATATATTTGCCCGTATGGGCATAGACACGACCGGCGGTGAGTTCTGCTATCCGGGGAAGAAGGATCTTGACCCTACATCCCAAATAAATATCCTGACTCAGCTTCGCAGCGGCTTCAATCTTCCGGTCGACGATGATTACCTCTATGAGGAGTTCGGGATAAGTAAGCCGGCCAATTACGAGCAGCTCAAACGCGAGGATCAGGAAAGGCGCCAGAGCGAGGCCGAGGAGGCGGCCAGAGCGGCCGGGCAGATCCCCCAGGACGAGGAGGATCCGGAGGATGACGAGCCCGACGACCCGGATGATATTGACCCGGATCCGGACAAAACATACCCCGAGCCTCCTAAGAAGAAAAAGGGCTTCCGCAACTGGATGCAGCGTTTTTTCGGCCGGGCCCCGTTGTCAGGCGGGGCGGCTTTAGACTGGTAGTCGACCGGCTATATTACAATAGCGACCGGCCTGTCGGCTCAACATTCGAGTTTTCGCCCGAAGTCCTGCGCAAGGCGCTCCTCAGGATCTACAGCGAGGACTTCCATCCCGCATCTGACATCGAGGAAAATATGTTCAACGAGGTGTTCAACTCCCTCAAATGGGGAATTGACAAGGGGGTGGCTATGTCTGATCTCCCTAACCCCGACAAGGACTTCATAGATGCCTTGCATCATAGCGCTGGTGTGTTCTCCGCATTTAAGGTCCATCGCGCCCAAAACGACATGGCCCGTCTGCTCACCGATTCAAACGGTGATCTAAAGTCATTCGAGCAGTGGTCTAAGGAGGTTATACCGATTGCGAGCCACCAGTGCGAGAACTGGCTGAAGACTGAGTATGACACGGCTGTCCTCCGCGCTCATCAGGCCGCTGACTGGCAACAGTTCATGCGCGAAAAGGACATCCTGCCAAATCTCAAATGGAGGCCGTCGACATCGCCCAATCCCGGCGAGGATCACCGCATCTTCTGGGGTGTGATCCGACCCGTCGAGGATAACTTCTGGAATGAACATCGCCCCGGCGACCGCTGGAACTGCAAATGCTCCCTGACATCCACATCTGAGCAACCCACTACGGCTATAAATGTCCCGGAGTCGCCAAAGAATAAGCCTCAAAAGGGTCTCTCAACCAACCCGGGCGTCAAAGGCGAGATATTCTCGGATAACCATCCTTATTTCCCTGACAGCTGCGGCAGCTGCCCGTTTGGATCAGGTTTCACTAATGCCCTGGAGCGATTCTTCGGAGCTCGGAGAAAAAAGGACTGCAACAACTGTCGGGCTATCGACAAGCGGCTGCGTTACCTCACAGACCCAAAGTATCTTGCCAAAAAGGAATATTATGATCTTAAACATGATCCAAATTATACCGATGTCGAGATAGATAAGAAATCTGGAGGCATCAGGGCCACTCATATCGGCCATAATTCCGACACCGGACGCAAGGAATTTTTCGATGGCACAATGTCAGGGGCAGACCTCGAGCGTACCTGTGTGGAACATTTGTTCAAAGTCGGCCATAAGGTCATACTCTGCGACGAGTCTAAGGAGTTAAAACGTGGAGAAAAAGCTCCCGCCCTTGATATGGAGCTTGATGGTCAGATGATGGATATACGCTCCATTACCGGTAAGGGTTGGTACTGGCGCTCATTATTGAAAAAGAACCAGCAGTTGAAAAAATACAATGCTCGACCCGATATCATGGTGCCGGCGCAGGCGGTGTGCTTATATTTCCATAAAGCATCGATGTTTAACGAGGAGAATCTACTGCGTTCCATTAACTGTTACAAATTTTTTTACGACAATTCTGGGCGACATGTAACACCGATCATAAAGAGGATTTACGTTGTCATCAATGGCCGAAAGGAAATAATGGTATACGATGTGTAGAAACAGAAAAGCCACCTTGCGGTGGCTACCCTTTGGAGCCGCGTGCCGTTTCCGACACCCGACAACATTTAATCCTCAGTTGGCACTGCAAAAATAATAACATTTTCTTAATACGGCATCATGACCATAACGGAATTTGCAAGGTGGGCTCAAAAGAAACAACAGGAACTGGAGACACACATGCGCGAGAAAGTACCGGCCATAATTGGCCGATTAGCTAAGGATCATTTTCAGGACAATTTCTATAAGGGTGGTTTCGTCAATAATGGTTTGCACCCATGGAAACCCGCCAAAAGACTCTCATCCGGTCTAAAGGGCGCTGCATACCGCCAGCGGACTCTAATGTCTGGCAACAATCATCTGTTTGAGGCTACAAATTATATTCCGGGGCCGGGTAAGGTAAGAGTATATAATGATCAGAGATATGCCCCCTTGCACAACTGGGGCGGGATCGTAAATCCTACTGTGACCGACAAGATGAGGCGCCACGCATGGTATATGTTCTACAAGTCGATCGGCAAAAAGAAAACCGCCGCCAAGGGCAAAAAGAAAAAGGGAAGTGCGGCTCCCGACCAGGGAAACGCTCAGGCTCAGTTCTGGAAGCATCTCGCCCTCACAAAGAAGCCAAAGCTGAATATCAAGATGCCGCAGCGTCAGTTCCTGGGCGAGAGTGCGGAGCTCTCAAAAGCGATCGAAACCAGGACTGACAGCGAGATCCAAAAAATTCTAAACTCATAAACAACCGCTATGGACGAATTATTTATCAACATCATGGAGCGTGTTGCCGGACGTATGCCGGAGCTGTCGCTCATCGACGAAGACTACGGTCAGCTTGAGATGTCGGCCGAGGAAGATCACTATCCCGTCACATTTCCGTGTGTGCTGATCGGCAATGTGGAGGCCGACTGGCGCGATCAGGGCATCGGCAATCAGAAGGGTGCCGCTCTGATCACGGTGCGTCTCGCTCTCGATTGCTACGACGACACATCCTTCGCCTCCGGCACTTACGACAAGATCCGTGAACGGCGCCAGCTGGATCAGAA
>CAYWWE010000030.1:5170-22939 GCA_964461785.1 uncultured Bacteroides sp. | reverse complement strand
ACACAAGAAATGTGGCGTAAGGCGCTGCAAAGATACAAAAAATCGCGATGAATATGACTCAATCGGCAAGGATTGGACGGCCGCGCCAGAATGGAGACGGCTTAAGGCCCAGACGGTCGGCTATTGTCACTGCGATATCCGGACTGATGACCATGTCGGTGATCACTGTGCCGGGGGCTATGCCGGGGCCGACCATGATCAGCGGACTGAGCATTTCCTCGGGTGTGGCGCCTCCGTGGCCGGTGCCCTTGCCGCCGTGGTCCGACGAGATTATTACCACCGTGTTATCTGTCATTCCGGCCTCGTCGATGGCAGCGAAGATGGCTGCTATCTCGGAGTCCATGCGGTGCATCATGGCGTGATATTCGGGCGAGCCCCATCCGTTGTCGTGGCCGGGATGGTCGGGCCTGTCGTATGCCACCACCGTGATCATCGGCTTGTTGCTGCGGATATAGTCGGCGGCAAGAGAGGTGATGTGGTCGAGGTCGGCCTGCTGATGATGAGTCATCGAGAGGGTGTCGAGGGTATATTTCACACCATCCCACTCATAGAAGGCTGCGATGTCGGCATCGGGATGCTGCTGACGGGCAACCTGAAATACTGTCGGGAAAAATCCGTGGATGCTGTCGGCGCCGGTCGGGAGCGGCATCTCGGGACTCTGAGTGCCCCAGTGCAGATAGCCGTGTACTTCGGGCCCTACGCCCATGAAGAGCGAAGCCCAGTTGATGGCGCTTGCCGAGGGGAGCACAGATCGCTTCTCGAGGGTGACGGCCCCTTTTTCGGCCAGACTCTTGACAAACGGCATGTCGGAGTCGGCGTAAGTGTTGGCGGCCCAGCCGTCGAGACCTATATATATCAGATGGTCAACGGGAGTCGTGGCCGACGAAAGGGCGGGGAGGAGAAGAGCGATGATAGACAGGATTGCGTTGGTGAGGGTCTTCATTTCAGTATGTCAGAGAATTATAAAGATTTTGCGTTGCGTCGGCAAGAAGGTCGAGAACGAGCTCGAATCCTTCCGAGCCTTCATAGTAAGGGTCGGGAACATAGTCATACCTTGAGGCTATCCCGCCGAAAAACTCGCTTGCGGGAATGATCTTGTCGAGGGCCTCGGCGGTGGGAGCCATGCGCCGCAGGTTATGCTCGTTTGAGCTGTCCATGGGGATGATCAGGTCAAATGTCTCGAAGTCCGACTCCGTGACCTGGCGGCAGCGGTGGGTAAGCTCGAGTCCGCGGCGACGGGCGTGGGCTCTCATGCGGGCGTCGGGGAGCTGTCCGATATGATAGTTACCAGTGCCGGCCGAGTCGATAGTCCATCGGCCGGATGCACCGTTTTCGTCTACAACGGCCTGCATCATCCCTTCGGCAGCCGGGCTGCGGCATATATTGCCGAGGCAGACAAAGAGGACGGAGAGATGGGGCTTCTGGCGGAGGTTGTCGATAACTGATTTGGTCTTCGGGGTCATGGATGAAGTGAGGTTATACATCGGGCAAGGCGGTGGGCTGGCTTGAGTAGCGGGCGTAGGCCTTGGCCATGCGTGTGTCATATTTGTATTTGCGGTAGCCCGGGCCATTGTAGCGGCGGGCGAATGATGCCCAGTCGTGGTTGCGCAGATATTTCGTGTAGCCGCATTTCTCGATCAGATTGGCAAAGAGCTCGAGCTGGTCGCGCTCGGAGCGGCACATACGGTCGACGAAATCTTCATACGAGTCGGTGCCGCACAGCTTCCAGTTGGCTCCGCCTATCTGGAACATGCCCCAGTAGGTGGCGAAGACAGCCGTCTGGCGGTCAATCTCGGAGGCTGCGTCAAGCCTGGCGTGCTGAGCCATCTGCTGGCTTCCGTATTTCTTTATGTTGGGGCGGTTGAACACCACGGCGTGGCTTGTGGCATATTTGGCGAGATTGATCTTGTTGCGTGCGGCCAGCCGCCTGAACTGAGTGAGATCGAAGTTGATGATCGGAATGCCGGGCTCCACGAAACCACCCTGATCGAGACCGACCTCGATCTCCACAACTGCCTTAACCGCCGCCACATCTATGCCGAGGCGCTTGGCCACGGCAATATAATCTTCTTCCGACAGGATGTCGGGCATATAGTCAAAGCCGAGCGAGTCGGCCATTGCAACAATGGCCGAGTCAGGCGAGACCACGGGGTCGGTTTCGGGTGTTCCGGAGTTGGCGCAGGCCGAGAGAGAGGCCAAGGAGAGCAATGCTCCCGGGAGCATCGTTTTTTTCACTAAATACTTGAACGGTTAGGAGAGAAAAGAATAAGCGGGGCGCCATGCGCCATACCGACGTGGCGCCCCGCTGGATTGGTGGTGTGCGGCTTATGCCGCAGGGTTATGAGGATAATTATTTTTTGGTGTCGGCCACTTTGGCAAGGGTGAGCTTGAGCTGCTCGTAGAAGCGCTCTACTGCGGGGATGTGCATCATCTCGCTGGGCGAGTGAACATTGCGCAGTGTCGGGCCAAACGATACCATGTCGAGGTGGGGGAACTTCTGGAGGAAGAGGCCACACTCGAGGCCGGCGTGGATGGCCTTGACGGCGGGAGTGATGCCATAGAGCTCCTTATATGCGTCGCGCGACATGGCCAGGATCGGGCTCTGCATGTTGGGCTTCCAGCCGGGATAGCCTTCGCCATGCTTCACTTCGGCACCGGCAAGGAGGAACACGGACTCCACGCGGTTGGCGATATCCCACTTGCGGGAGTTGACCGAAGAGCGCTGAGAGGTGGTCACGAGTATCTTGTTGTCGGCAGCCATCTTGACCGATGCGAGGTTGGTCGAGGTCTCGACAAGGCCTTCGAGCTCGCGGCTCATCGAGATGACGCCGTGGGGGCATGCATAGAGCGAGCGTACAAGGGCGGTCGATGTGGTGAGGTCAAGGCAGAATTCGGGCTGATCCATGCTCTCGAGGGTGAGCTCGAGGGTGGGCTCGAGATCGCCGTATTCCTCGCCGATGGTGGCTACATATTTATTAAACTCGGCAACGATCTCCTCCTTGCGCGAGGTGTGCACGCCAAACACTGCATGAGCGGCGCGGGGGATGGCATTGCGCAGGTTGCCTCCGTCGATCTCCGAGATCTGCACCTCATGGTCGCGCGAGATATTGAAGAGGAAGCGGGCGAGGAGCTGGTTGGCGTTGGCGCGTCCCAGATGGATGTCGCCGCCGGAGTGTCCGCCCTGGCCTTTGGCCACGTCGAGACGGAAGTAGCGGAAGTCTTTGGGAGCGAAAGAGCGGTTATAGGTAAAGGTGGCTACTGTGTCAACGCCGCCGGCGCAGCCTACGAAGAGCTCTGCATCGTCTTCCGAGTCAAGGTTGATGAGGATGTCGCCGTGGATCATGTCGTCGCCGAGGCCGAACGCACCGGTCATTCCGGTCTCCTCATCCATGGTGAAGAGAGCTTCGAGAGGGCCGTGGACCACTGTCGGGTCGGTCAGTATGGCGAGGGCTGCGGCCACACCGATGCCATTGTCGGCGCCGAGGGTGGTGCCTTTGGTCTTGATCCATTCGCCGTCGATATAAGCGGGGATGGGCTGGGTGGTGAAGTCGAAGCTCTTGTCGTTGCTCTCGCACACCATATCCATGTGACCCTGGAGGATCACGGCGGGTGCATTCTCGTGGCCGGGGGTTGCGGGCACTGTCATCACCACATTGCCAACCTCGTCGGTCTTGGCAGCGATGCCGTGGGCCTTGGCGAAGTCAAGGAGATAGGCGCGGATCTTTTCTTCTTTCTTGGAGGGGCGGGGGATGCGTGTGATCTGGTCGAAGATTTCAAACACCCTCTGGGGCTTGAGGTCCTTTATTTCCATGATAATAAGTAGGGGGATTATATCTTAGTTGAAAAAAATTGTTAAAAAGTGGAGCAAATCGCGGTCTAAATTACAAAATAAAATCGAGATAGGGCAAATATTTTGTTCATCTTTCCTATATTTGCACCGCAAAACGGATTTCGACCCACCCGCTTGCTCGAAAATACCTCACCTAAATCAATCAGATGAACTACTTAGCCTCGACTGCTAAACTCCTCATTATCAGTGTTGCCCTCGCGTCAGGGCTCGTATCGTGTGGCGGCGACAAGCCCGCCTCCGCCGGAGTGGCCTCTTCTGACGCATCTACCGCCGCGCCCTCTACAATCAACATACGTTTTATCGACAGCGACTCAATTGCCTCCCGCTACAATCTGGCCAAGGATTTTCAGGAGGTGACTATCCGTGCATATTCCAAGCTCGATGCCGCCCGCCAGAGCAAGGCCAACGCTATCCAGAATCTGGCCTCACAGATTCAGGAGAAGATGCAGAACAACGGCTATCTCAGCGAGACCAGCTATAACTCCGATATGGCCAAGCTCAACCGTATGCAGCAGGATGCCGAGCAGAGCCTTGCCGCCATGCAGCGCTCCACCGAGCAGGAGCTTGCCCAGCTTCAGCAGGCCATGAACGACTCGATCAACGCGTTTATCGCCGACTATAACAAGACCCGTGGCTACGATGCCATCCTGTTCCGTCAGGCCGGTGTCTATTTCAATCCCGCCCTCGACATCACCGATGAGGTGGTTGAAGGTCTCAACGCCCGCTACAACAAGGTAGAGAAGGCTTCCGACAACAAGTAAGCCGCTCCATCTGCCGCAGGTTCATCTCCGCGATAGCCTTAAAAAAATACTGAAGGCTGCATCATAATCCCCGGGATTGCGATGCAGCCTATCGTTATATCTGTGTGATCCGTCTGATCAGTCGGCTGTGTCGGGAGCCTTGTCGATCAGGTCAAGGAACTGGTTGAGCTCGGGAGTGATGATGATCTGGGTGCGCCGGTTGAGCTGACGGCCCTCGGCTGTTGAGTTGGTGGCAACGGGGTTATACTCGCCGCGGCCTCCGGCAGTGAGGCGCTGGGGATCAACTCCGAACTTGTCCTGAAGGGCCTGGACTACCGACGAAGCGCGCAGGGCCGACAGATCCCAGTTGTTGCGGATGTTGGTCTTGGAGATGGGCACATTGTCGGTGTTGCCCTCCACGAGCACCGAATAATCCTTGTAGTCCTTGATAATCTTGGCTATCTTGCCGAGAATATCCATCGCGTCGGGATTGATGTTGTAGCTTCCGCTCTTGAAGAGCATATTGTCGGCCAGCGAGATATAGACAACGCCCTTGAGCACCTTAATGTCGACATCCTTCATCTCCGGGCCCGAGAGGGAGCGGGTGAGGTTGGTGGTCAGGACAAGGTTGAGGCTGTCTGACTTGCTCTTGGCTGCTACAAGCTGCTGGATATATTTGTTGGATGCGTTGATCTCGTCGACGAGCTTTGAGATGTTGGCATTGCCCTGCGAGTTCTGGTCGAGGGCGCGGTTGAGGGTATGCTGCACCTGATCATAGTCCTTGCGCAGCTCGGCGTTGCGGGCTTTGGCCTCGGCCAGAAGCTGGTCGAGCGACTGGGCTTGGGATGTGGAAGCGCTCAGGGCATCGCGGGTCTCGGAATAGGAACGCTGCAGATCGTGGTAGCGGTTGGCAAGATCAGTATATTTGCCCTTGCTGACGCAGGAGGAGAGTCCGGCTCCGGCTGCCAGAGCCAGCATCAGTGTGACGGAAATGCGGGAGGTCAGTTTCATAATGTCGTGGAATTAGATTGACTCACGAATGAGTATGCAAAGATAACATTTAACCGGCATACTCTGTTCGCAAAATCTCAGGAATATCTTTTTAGGGTCAAGTCGGGTCAAGAGTCGAAAATATTGTGTATTTTTGCCGTTCAGTAGAGCCGCGTCCGTGTGGCCGGCGGCCCAAACTCACAATACCCTGTCAATTCGTTATGACCTACCGCAATATACTTGCTGCTATGGGGGCAGCCTTTGCGATGTGGATATCCACAGCCGGGGCATCGGCCCAGATCAATCTGCCTTCAGCACCGGGCTATCTCGACCGTGGTTCCGCCATGGCAACAGATGGCAATGCCCGGGGCACAATCGACCAGACCTTGCAGTCGCTCCGTCTCTATCCATCAGCTTCGGAAGCCGAAGATGCTTCTTTCCTGCGGGCTATGGCCGCTCTGGCTGAGCGGGATGCCGATGCTCCTGTCCTTCTGGAAGATTTCGCCCGGAAATATCCCGAGAGTCCACGCTGTGTCAGGGCGCGTGTGGCTGTCGGCGACTGGTATTTCGCCGGCCGCGACTATGCTACCGCCCTGAAGTGTTACGGGGCTATCGATCCGGAGGCGCTCAATGATGCCGATGCGGCCGTGATGCGCTACCGCACCGCCTACTGCCATCTGATGATGGCCGATTATGCCGCTGCCGAATCCCTGTTCAGCCTCGTCAGCAATTCGTCGGCTGCCGGCGAATATGGCCCGGCTTCAGTGTTCTATCTCGGCTATATAGATTATCGCAAGGGTGATAACGACGCTGCCCTGAGGCGGTTCAATGCCGTAGGGCAGGGCTCCGAAGCCTCGGATGCCGCTGAGGCTTACAAGGCTCAGATCTACTATTCGCGTGGCGACAGCGAGAGCGCTCTCGCCTCGGCCCGAAAGGTGCTGAAAGGGCGTCTGACAGCCTATCATCCTGAGGCACGGCGCATAGCCGGCGAGAGCCTGTATAATCTGGGCCGGAGCGAGGAGGCAGTGCCCCTGCTCTGGGTCTACGCTCAGGAGACACCCGACAATCCCGCACCGAGCGCCCTGTATATTCTCGGTGTCGACGAGTATCAGGCCGGTCGCTACGATGATGCCGCTGTGTTGCTCAACCGCGTGGCCAAAGATCCCTCGGCAATGGGACAGAGCGCGAGCCTCTTTCTGGGACAGTCGTATCTGAAGACCGGCAACCTCAATGCCGCCCTGCTCGCTTTCGAGCGGGCCATGAACTCGGACTTCGACGCCACCATAGCCGAGACGGCGGCTTACAATCATGCCGTGGCAGGCATTGCCGGCGGTCAGGTGCCGTTTGGCAGCTCCGTCGCTGCTCTCGAACAATTTCTCAACCGATACCCTCAGAGTGGATATGCGCCTCAGGTAGAGGAGTATATCGTCAATGGCTATATGACAGACCGCAACTATGAGGCTGCCCTAAAGAGCATTGACCGCCTGAAGCACCCGAGCGACAGGATCCGCAACGCCCGCCAGAGGGTGCTCTACGCCTTGGGCGCGCGTGAATATGGCGAGGGTAAGTATCAGTCGGCCTTGGCGCGCTTCAAGGAAGCGGGCTCGCTCACCGGTCGTCCGTATGACAGCGCCGTGGCCCGCTCGTCGCGTCTGTGGCAAGGTATGAGCGAGCTTTCGCTTGACCGCAACCGCGAGGCTGCCGCCACTCTCCGCTCTTATGTCAGCTCTGCCGGCCGCGGTGATTCCGACCTGCCCGTCGCACTCTACAATCTTGGCTATGCGCTCTGGAAAGAGGAGAAGTATAGCGACGCGGCCGATCCTTTCCGCAAGGTTGGGGCCGATGCCTCTGTTGCGCCGCGTCTGCGCTCCGATGCTCTGGCGCGTGTAGGCGATGCTCTCTATCATTCGGGTAATTATAAGGCGGCTGCCGATGAGTATGCTCAGGCAGTGAAGCTCAATCCTGCGTCGGCTGACTATGCTCTCTTCCAGGAGGCCATGATGAAGGGCCTCCAGCGCGACCATAAGGGAAAGATTTCGATTCTCGATGAGTTCGAGACCCGTTTCCCGACATCGGCCCTGCGCCCCGACGCTCTGCTCGAGAAGGCTGAGAGCCAGGTGGCACTGGGTAATAATGACGGAGCCATCGTGACCTACGAGTCGCTCACCGAGCTCTATCCCTCGGCCTCAGCTGCCCGTCAGGGACTGCTGCGCATGGCTGTCACAAGGGCAAATGCAGGACAGACCGACCGCGCCATCGCCGACTACCGCCGACTGGTCGAGGCATATCCCACCAGTGCCGAGGCCCGCATGGCCATCGACGACCTGAAGCGGATCTATACCGACAGGGGCGAAGTGACGACTCTCGCCGACTGGATCGCTACGGTTGAAAATGCTCCGGCTCTCGATCCGTCGGAGCTGGATCTGATGGAGTTTACGGCAGCCGAACGTGAATATATGGAAAAGGACCGCACTGACCGTCTGGAGACCTATCTCAAAAATCATCCGCAGGGAGGCAACTCTGCCCGTGCACTGTATTATATGGCCGAGGCATCGGCTCTTGACAATGATTATCCACGGGCCTACAGCTATGCCGAGCTGCTGCTGTCGCGCTACCCCGACTCCGAGTCGGCTCCCGATGCGCTGCTGATCCGCGCTGATGCCGAGGCCGCGCAGGGCAAGACCGAAGCCGCTCTGGCCAGCTTCACCGAGCTTGAGGCCCGCGCCGCCAACCCCAGTCAGCTCAACCGCGCCCGCATGGGCCGTCTGCGTGCCGCATCTGATCTCGGGCGCGGCGATGTGGCTCTCGAAGCTGCCGACCGCATCCTTGCTTCGACAGCTGCCGGCGGAGGCATCAACCGCAATGAGGTGCTTCTTGCCCGTGGCGAGGCTCTCGAACGGCTCGGACGTTACGACGAGGCCTACGAGCAATGGGACGAGCTGATCAAGGCCGCTCCCGACGACATCTCGTCGGCCCGGGCAGCCGTGGCGCGTGCCGCTTCGATGCTCGCACAGGGTCGCACAGCCGATGCCCACAGCGCCATCGACGGGTTTATCAATTCAAATCCGCCGTCGCAATACTGGCTTGCAAGAGGATTTATTGTGCTTAGCGATGTGCTCCGTGCGGAAGGAAACGAGTTTGAGGCCGACGAGTATCTGCGCTCCGTCCGTTCCAATTATCCGGGAACCGAGGCCGACATCATGGAGATGATCGACAGCCGACTTAAATAAGCAACATGACTCGGATATCAGCCATTAAAACAATTTGGGAAATGACTAACAAGACTATCATATCACTCCTTTGTGCTGCTGCCGTGATGCCGTGTGCCGCTCAGGTAGCGAAGGAAATCACGGTTGAGCGCGAGATTGTCGCCACTCTGCGCGACGCCTCCCCTCTGGCGTTCACTCCCGCAGTCAATCTGCCGGCGGTTGAAAAACCGACTCTCAGCTACAGCGACTTTACCCTCACGTCGCGCATACCTACTCTTTTCTCTCTCCTTGAGCCGGCAGCGATAGCCGACAGTGTCATGGCCTCGCCCTGGCGTGGCTATGCCGCCATAGGCTATTTCCCGGCGTTCAATCTTGGCGCCTCGGCAGGCTACCGGCTTGTCAGCTCCCGATCCACCACTCTCGACTTCTGGCTTCAGTATGACGGGAGCAGCTACAAGATCGACAAGGATTATATGGCTAACTCCATATATGGCGACTATGACCATACCGTAAAGAGCCAGAGCGGCGCTCTCGGCCTCCGTCTGAGCCACACCGGTGCCGGCGGATCGCATCTGGGCCTCAGTGTTGACTATGCACTTGACCATTTCAACAATCCCTTCGCCGCCCGTCTGCTCGGATCGCCTGAGAATCAGACCATCCACCGCTTCGGGCTCGACGGACTCTACACATCGAAGACAAATGATCTCGGATATTCCGTCGGTCTGAACTATAACCTGTTCTCGCCCGCCAGAGGCTATCATCAGCAGTATGATATCCGCCCTGTGCGCGAGAACTACGCCACCCTGAGCGGTGCCCTGTTTGCCTCGATCAACGAGAGTAGCTCCTACCGGCTCGATGTGTCCGCAGGTATGATCTCGTGGTCGCGCAGCGGCGCAGCCGCAGATCCTTATATCATGTGGATCAACAGTATGATCCCCTACGATGGCAAGACCTCCGGCCTGATCACCGTAACTCCATCCTACCGCTACGCCGTGAGTCAGTTTACCCTCAACCTCGGCGCGAGGATCGACCTGAGCATCAACGATGACAAGGCTTTCCACATTGCTCCCGATGTGAAGGCGGCGTGGACTCCGGGCGACTTCTTTGCGCTCTTTGCCCGCGTCGGCGGAGGCGAGCATATCAACACGATGGGTAGCCTCTTTGCCATCGACCGTTACATCTCGCCCGTGTGCCGCTACGAGTTCTCGCATATCCCGGTAGAGGGCGAGGCCGGTCTGCGCGTCGGTCCGTTCCGGGGCGCGTCGTTCACCCTTAGCGCTGCTTACGCCGTTGCCAACCGCTGGCTCATGCCCTATTCCGTTGTCGAGGGTACGACCGTTATGCAGCCCCACGACATGAAGGGCTGGCAGTTCAAGGCCGGTCTGGAATATAATATCCGCAATATGGTCACCATAGCCCTTACCGGCACCGCCAACCCGCAGGACAAGGAGGATATCGAGAAGGGATATTACAAGGATCTCGACCGCGCCAAATACACCTTTGATGCCGAGCTCACCCTGCATCCCGTGAGTCAGCTCGATGTGATGCTGGGCTATGAGCTGCGTGCCTGCCGCTCCATGAGCTATCTTTTTGTGCCGGATCCCCGTTTTATTAATGTGTGTGGCACGCTTTCCTACGAGGCATCCTATCCGCTCTATAGCTCTGTCAATCAGATTCGTGCCGTACTCCCCAACCTTGCCAATCTGCGTGCGGGTGCTTCATGGCGCTTCACGCCGGCCTTCACGGTGTTTGCCCGTCTGGAGAATATGTTTAATCGTAAAACCCCTTCCTACTCTCTCATTCCCGGTCAGGGCTTCACCGGTCTTGTCGGAGTGGCCTATAAATTCTGAATAGCAGTATGCCCAACGATTCTCTCGTCCTGATACCTACCTACAACGAGAAGGAAAACATTGCCGCCATCATCGATGCTGTGATGGAGCTGCCCATACCCGCCGATATACTTGTGATCGACGATGGGTCGCCCGACGGCACTGCCGATATTGTGCGCGGGAAGATGAAGGAGTATCCCGACCGGATCCATCTGCTTGAGCGGGAGGGCAAACAGGGCCTCGGGACTGCCTATATCGCCGGATTCAAGTGGGCCCTCGAGCGCAGCCAGTATGAGTATGTTTTCGAGATGGATGCCGATTTCAGCCATCGTCCGGCCGATCTCGTGAGGCTTCGCGACGCCTGTGTCAAGGATGGTGCCGACATGGCTGTCGGCAGCCGCTACATTACAGGTGTGAATGTGGTCAACTGGCCGATGGGGCGCGTGCTGATGAGCTACTATGCTTCGGCCTATGTGAGAATAGTCACCGGGATGCCGGTGCGCGACACTACTGCCGGCTTCGTGTGCTACACCCGCCGGGTGCTTGCCGCGCTTCCCCTCGACCATATCCGCTTCAAGGGCTATGCTTTCCAGATCGAGATGAAATTTCTCACCCACAAGTATGGGTTCAAGATCGTCGAGGTGCCGATTGTGTTCGTCAACCGTGTGCTCGGAACGAGCAAGATGAATTCCGGTATATTCTCGGAGGCCTTCCTGGGTGTGATCCGCCTGAAGCTCTCAAGCCTGTTTACCAAATATCCCGACCATTCAAGAAAAGACTGATATAATGCTCATTATCCATAATGCCCGCATAGCCGGCACGGTTGCCTCGGGCGAAGCTCCCCTTATCGGGTCGGGCTATCTCGTTGCCGACGGAGACACTATTGTGACTGTAGCCGAGGGACCGGCTCCCGCTGAGCTGCTCGCAACCGATGGCGCCACGGTCATTGATGCCGCAGGGCGGCTGCTCATGCCCGGTGTGGTCGACACTCATGTCCATTTCCGCGATCCAGGCCTTACGCATAAGGGCGATATCGCGACCGAGAGCGCCGCAGCTGTTGCCGGGGGCGTGACCTCATTCCTCGATATGCCAAACACTAATCCTCCCACAGTGACCATCGAGGCGTGGGAGGATAAGATGGCGCGTGCCGCCGAGGTGTCGAAGGCCAATTACGGATTCTTTATCGGAGCAACGGGATCAAATCTCGACAGCGTGCTCCTTAAGGCCGACTACTCCCGTGTGCCGGGAGTCAAGCTCTTCCTTGGATCGTCGACAGGCGGGATGCTTGTCGAGGGCGACAGCGTCATCCGCCGGATAATGGCCGAAGTACCAGCCATCATAGCCGTCCATGCCGAGGACGAGGCTACGATCCGCCGCAACCGGCAGGCTCTCGTGGCCCGATATGGCGAGAACCTGCCCATCGACTGCCATCCTGTGATCCGCGATCACGATGCCTGCCTTGAGGCCACTTCTCATGCCGTGGCGCTCGCCAAGGAGACCGGCGCGCGGCTGCATGTTTGCCACATCTCCACCTCCGACGAGCTGCGGCTCTTCTCTGCCGGTCCGGTGGAGGGGAAGCAGATCACCGCCGAGACTTGCCCGCAATATCTCATTTTCTCGGACGAGCAGTATCAGACCATGGGCTCGCGGATCAAGTGCAATCCGGCCATCAAGCGTCCCACCGACCGCGACGATCTCCGCTTTGCCCTCAGCCACGACGTGATCGACACTATCGCCACCGACCATGCGCCACACCTCCTTGCCGAGAAGCAGGGCACGGCGCTCACTGCCGCTTCCGGCATGCCGTCGGTGCAGTGGGCGCTTCCGGTCATGTTGCAGACAGTGGCCGAGGGATGGTTCACGCTCCCTAAGATAGTCGAGAAGATGTGTACTGCTCCTGCCCGTCTCTACGGTATAGAGGGGCGCGGGTCACTCATACCGGGCTTCAAAGCCGATATGGTGCTGGTTGATACGGAAGCCGAGCCGTGGCGCATCACCGACGAAGCCTGTATAGGCCGCGCCGGCTGGACCCCCTACAACGGCCTTGAGATCAGCAACCGCGTTGACGCAACATGGGTCAACGGCGAGCTTGCCTACCGCCATGGCGTAGTGTTCGCCAACGTCAAAGGCCGCCCCCTGACCTTCGTCAGAACGATTGAATGACGTCTTCCAAATTTCCCTCGGAATCGGTGCGGGCAATCGTGTAGCTCGTCACGAAGTCCGATTCATGCTTGTACACAAAGTTCATCCCTTCACGGCCATTCTTGGTCGTGTAGCGGCTGATGATGCTTAGATCGCGCCCCTCGATGTTATACTGCTTATACAGCATGTCGTTGAGGCGGCTTCGGATGCTGTTGAGATTTGAGTCAACGAGATTTCTGACCCTGTCAAGAATCGAAGGCTTTCCTGCATCCTTACGGTATATCACCTTTGTGTCCACCACAACATCTTTATTTTCGAGATCGAGAATCTCGTCAGCTCTTCCAATGCCGTATTTTTCGGTTGACATGGTGGGCGCGAGCCTGAACATCGGGTCGCCGAAAAGATTGAATTCCTGAACGGTGAGTAGATCCAACATGTTAATTTCTTCGACATTACGGAGAATAGACAGTCTTGCACTGAGCATTGCTTCTCCTGCGCTCATACCGGCGAGCAGATTCAGTATGAAACTTCTGACAATAGCTTGCCCAAATCCTATTTTTGGCCAACTGTCATGTTTTCCAAAAGATGTTCTCGAGGATCCAATGAATACCATTACTCCATGATTATAAAGTGACTGGAGAAGAATGGATTTGGAGCGTTCATAGCCGATAAATCGGGCACCCCAGCAAGAAATCGGAGCCATTATCCTGACTTTGGAATCTTCTAAAATATCGGGAACGAAAGCTGCAGGATATTCTTTCTTGCCTGTGGGCTGACCGGTATACACTGTAGATGACGGGTCAGGGGAGCCATGAGTGAGAAATGTCAGTAGGTCGCAATCCCTTAGGGTGTTGATATACAAATTGCTTATTTTTGCCGGCATTGCTCCTAATTCTATGCCTGGGCTACGAAATATGTTGTTTTGAGCGTAGGCTTCGTCGATATGGCTTAGATCAGCAAGTGGGAGCCCGGCAAACAAGAGGCGAGATATATTGGAGCAACATTCCATAGTGACAGCTCCAATTTTGTTGACCCGCATTTTATTTCCGGCATATTCTATGTCGGAGATAAAATACTGTAGGATACCCTCATAATATTGAGTGGAAATAAGTCCTGATTCGAGCGGTAGCCGCCCTACAAAGAATGAGGGTTTGTGGAGGAATAATTTTTCTATATTCAGTTCTCCGTTCCTGTGAAATGAGATGGAGTCGGAGCCATAACTATAGATGATGTCAGTCTCGAGAGTATTTTCAAGAGGTTGATCCCATCCTCCTTCAAGGAAGTGATCTCGAGCAGGATTGAGTAGACGAGGCATGGGAATTACATCGTCACCGCCAAGGATCAGCAGGTGAGGCAGAGCCTCAGGATTGTCTTGCGAGATCAGATCATAAATGTTGTCAAGCATCCGGACATATGATTGCCAGCCCTTGTCTTCCTTGAAAAAATTTTTCCACTTTTCGTCAGAGGCATCAACCAAGATGTACTGTCTGCCAATTTCCGACATGCGATTGGATATCATTTCAAGATCGGATCGGATTTTAGAACTCTCCCCCTCACGCCGGTAAAGCTTTATTGATAACTGGACGGTATCAGTAAGCACCACACAGATGGCACTACCTGACTTTACATCTGCTATTATTCCGGATGTGGACCCTCCGGCGATTGCTTTTGCAATCTGTTTAAGATATTCTTTCCAATCTTTTGCGGGCGCCTGATTTTTGGAATATGATTCCAGGTATCCAGTTTCTATTCCATAAGAATCGTTAAATGGTTTTTTCTTCAGCCTGATGATCAGCGGGAGGGTGTCGTTAAAGAACTTTACGTATGTCTTCTGAAAGAATCTGTCGAAGACGGCGAGGGTCACCACCCCCTTGTGATTGCACGAATTGCGTATCTCTTTGATCTCCTTGAGCTGCTTGGCCAGGATCTTGGGGTTGATGTCATGGCGGGTAAGATATTTTTCGACCCGTTCCCTTTCTATGAACTTGATGAAGTCGCCGTAGCATGTCTGGTTCCTGACCCAAGGCTCAGGCAATATCTCGTCGGCAAATTGATACAGAGCTTCGTATAATTCGATCTCCCCTATGCCTGCGAGCAGATTGGCCAATGGGGAGAGGTCGGTGTCGGAGTAGCCGAACGCCGCGAAAGATTTGGGCGAGATCCCGCTGCTGTAGACCGAGGCATACAGCTTTTCAAACATGGCGAGTTTCGACTCCGACTCATTCTCCAGGCCGGGATGATGTAGGAGCGGGGTGGCAGGGGTGCTACTGCCCTGGCTCTCGTCGGGCTCCGCAGATGGTAAGGCCTCGACTTGGGGCTTGAATGAATCGGTTTTCTGCGCAGTGACGGCAGGTTGAGGAGTATAGGCGGATTGAGGGTTATATGGAGAGGCGGATTGAGGGTTATATGACGAGGAGAGATTTTTCATGCGCTCCTCCATTTCGCGACGTCTGCGCTCCATGTCGCGCTTCATCTGCTCCATTCGCTCATTGAAGTCCATAGCCATTATTTGGGTAAGATGGGGTTAAACAAGGCCTATGGCCATTTTTATCTCTTCGGGGGGCAGCATTATATCCTCGGCGATAAGGATGTCGCGGTTTGCCTTGGGATTTGCTATCATCCGTCGGGATGCCCTCTGGCAAATGCGTTCAAAGATGTTGCGGACCGTGCGGGCGTTGGCAAAACCGGGAATCGACGGTATCTGCTTGTGTATCTCTTTGAAAATGGAGTTGACGATTTTCATTTCTTCAGCTCCGACAATATAGAAGTTGCTTTTGAGCAGCCCCCGGAATATTTCGGTCATTTCATCGGGTGTGTAGTCGGCAAACTGCATCACCTGCTTGAAGCGCGACGGAAATCCGGTGTTGGCGGAGTGAAGGAATCTGTCCATCTCATCATCGTAACCGGCAACGATCACTATCAACCGGTCGCGGTAGTTCTCCATAATGGGTGTCAGCGCGTCGATCACATCCTTTCCGGGTCCTGATCCGCGGCTGCTCTCGAAATTGTTCATCAAGGCGTATGCCTCGTCGATAAACAGCACTCCGTCCATTGCCTTGTAGGCTGCCAGTGCTGTGATCTTGGCGGAGAAGCCCACCCATCCGGACACGAGCGATGAGGCGTCGACCTCAATGAGCTGTCCTCCTTTAAGGATGCCGTTCTGACGGAGGATTCCGGCCATGAGGCGAGCGACGGTTGTCTTGCCTGTCCCGGGTTTCCCTTTGAACACGCAGTTGAATGATGTGTCAATTTTCAGCCCCGGATGATCCTCGCGGCGTTTGAGCTGCAGCTTATAGTTGTCGATAAAGCTGCGCATCTGTTCCTTGAGCTGTCTGAGCCCGACCAGCTTGTTCAGCTCCTTGAAATAATTGGTCGAGGGATTATAGTCGATGCTGTTGATCTGAGGACGGTTGTCCGCCAGCTCCGCCTCCAATGCCGCTATCTTATCCTCAAATCCCGATGTGTGGCGTGCAGGGGGAGGCGGGGGAGGTGTGGGCGCGGGTTGAGGCGAGACGGCCGGTTGCCGCTCTCCGGTCAGCCGGCAGTGGCGGTAGTCGCCCTCCTCGATGATCTCGATGGCGCGGATATATTGACGGAATGTCCTGACCTCGTTAGATTTCTCCGTATGTTTCTGAAGCTCAGGAATCATCCTTATAAACAGACTGTGGGCTTTGGGGAGAAATGGCTTTATCGCTCGGGGGAAGACGTTAGGATTATTGGAAGCAAGGTAGGGTTCGTAGATCTCGAAAAATCTATTGATGTCGCTATGCCACTCCTGAATATATTTCTCATAACGGTCGCCATAGATTTGCTTGAGCCGTTTGAGAAATCCGATTATTCCCTCCAGACATTGCAGCAGCACGTCGAAGTCCTGCTCTGTGAAGTCGCCCGGAGGCGTTGATGCCGGGCCATAAGATTTGGCCGCTACATCAGGAATGGCATATCCGGTGAGTTCAAGATTCCGGGCAACGGAGTCAACGATCTCCCACCCCTCGGTGTCCTCCCTCTCTCCTGAGGGGGATACGTAGGGGGAAGCACTTCTGAATGATGTGACATCGGGCTGGGGCGCGAGCCTATGGCCGCACTCATGGCAGAAAGCTCCTCTATGGCCGGTGAGTGCAGTTCCGCAATTCGGGCAAAAATTCATCTGGTATTTACTCGTCCCCTTCGCGAGTGATGGGGAGGTTATAGATTGTCATGTATCCGTTCTGATCCTTCGTATGGTTCCAAGTGTATATATTGATACGCTTAAACACTGAAGCAGAGGGATCAACATTTTTAATTCTCATCCTGAACTTCATGCTCAGCTCCGCGGGCAACGTGAATGTTACATTTGGCTGAAAATCTCCGTTTCCAATAGCCAATGATAAATAGTTACCATCATAACAAGTCCCTTCATCGTCGTATGCCTTGGAGTCATAATTGGTCATGTAGCCGCTGATATCATAGTTGGAAGTGTTTTCGATGGAGAACTCGATGGTGGCCACATCGTTGTCGTCGACCTTGCAGCTCTTGACCTTTAGCTTGTAGCAGTCGAGCTCGCTTTCAGCCTTGATCCGACCATCGTCGCGTCGCTTGGTCGGGGTCTTGTAGGATGATGAGGTTTTCTCGTTTTCTCCGGAGGCACTTGCAGGGATACAGGTTCCTATGACAAGAATAAACGTCAATATGAATATTGCTTTGCGCATTATCTTAGTGTTTGGATAAGAGAAAAATGAGTTTACTCGTCCCCTTCGCGAGTGATGGGGAGGTTATAGATAGTCATAACACCATTCTGGTTCTTTGTGTAATTCCAGATGTTTATTATAATACGTTTAAGCACGGAGGCTGATGGGTCGATATCTTTGACTTTCATTCTGAATTTCAGGCTGAGCTCTGAAGGAAGGGTGAATGAAACGCTATTCTTAAAATCTCCGTTTCCTAACGCCATTGATAGATAACTATTATTATAGCTATAATCATAGCATGTACCCTCATCATCAAACACTTTAGAATCAGAGCATTGTAGA
>CAYWWE010000030.1:0-5070 GCA_964461785.1 uncultured Bacteroides sp. | reverse complement strand
ATAATCATAGCATGTACCCTCATCATCAAACACTTTAGAATCAGAGCATTGTAGAGATCCGTTGATATCATGGTCGGTGGTGTTTTCGATCGAGAACTCGATTATGGCCACATCGTTGTCATCGACTGTGCAGCTTTTGACTTTGAGTTTATAACACTCGAGCTCGCTCTCGGTCTTGAGCTTCCCGTCATCGCGCTTCTTTGCCGGAGACTTGTAGGAGGTGGTGGAGGTAGATGAAGATGACGTACTTGATTCGAGAGCTGTGTTTACAAGCTCATTGCCAACTTTTTTCAGTATTTTCGTTATATCGCCGGTAGCATTGGCCGGATTCCATGCTCCAAGAGCGAGGATAAGCGTCAGGAGGATAATTGCTTTGCGCATAATCTATTAGTTTTTTTGATGTTGGAGTAGGGAGATTACATGAGTGACTGGAGTTCTTTGACATCTTCGGCGGCCTGAGAGTGACCCATAGATGCCGCCTTGTCCCACCACTGCTTGGCCAACTTCAGGTCTTTTTTTGTTCCGCGCCCCATCCGGTAACACCATCCGGTCATATACATACCGTTGGCATTGCCGCCGTCGGCCGATTTGCTGAAGAGTGCAAACGCGGTCTTGTTGCTCTTTGCCACTCCGTCGCCATCAAGATACATCTTGCCCAGACGATATGCGGCTGCGGCATCGCCGCTCTCTGCTGCGGCAGTCAAGGTCGCTATGGGATTCTCCTTCTTGACAGGCGTAGGTGGCTGCTGTGCCGGCTGCTCTACGGTCGGCTGACGGGTGTTTCCGGAGCTCTGTGTAGAGGCGGGTGCAGTGGTTGCAGCCTTGCTTTCCTGCTTCTCGGCCACAGTCTGTCGCTCCTGTCTGGCGGAGGCGGATGATGTGGATGGAGTGCTTTGGCTGCCGGTCGCAGGCTTCCGGGTGTCAGTCGCGATAGGGGTAGCGGGTTCTTCCTTCGTCTCGGTGTTATCGGTGGCAGTGATGCCGGGGGTGTCGGGGACTGCCTTGCTATCGTTGCCGCTCGGGCGGAAAATGACATACACTGCCGCCAGGAGCACGGCCACTACGCTGATCGTCATCCACCGGCCTGACTTCGGCTTATCGCTGTGGGTTGAGGCTACGGGTGGTGTTGGCTGAGGCGTAACAGCCGGGGCGCCCGGCGCCGTATTTACTTTATGGGCTATCTCATAGACCTTCGGGTCTGTAATCTCCATGGCTCCATAAGATTGGGTCGCCGAGGCGGGAGTAGAGAAAGATCTTGCCTGTGCCACGGGGCTCGCCTTAGGTTTCTGCTTGGCTCCGAAGAGATTCAGGTAGAAGTCTATGCCTGGTTCGGAAGTGAAGTAGACCGGTCGGTCGCTGCGGCAAAGATATATCAGTGTCTCGACAAATCCGGTCAACATCGGCGACAGACCCTCAGCGTGATTCAGATAGCCGAGAGCCGTCTTTTTCAGCATCTCTGATCCATTGGCTGCGAAATAGTCATACAGGCAGCCGGCACCGCTGAGGAGCGTGGCCTGACCCGAGGGCTGGTCGGCCCAGGCCGAGAGGGAGATCAGGGTATTTTCGGCCTTGGCATTGTTGCCGATCTTCTTATAGGCCATGTAGGTCCAGAACGACTGCCAGTAGCTGTCGAATGACTTGTTGACATAGCGGGTGACGCATCTTCTGGGTTCATAGACGGCCAGGGCAAGGTTGGAGTAGAACTGTACTTCCTCATCTTCGCAGCGGTCGGCCAAAGGCACAAGTTTGTCCAGTATGTCTCGCCCGGAGTTGCTTGCCATAGCCTCAATGGCTATGTCGAGGGTGATGCGGTCGGTCGACGACAGGCATCCGCCTTCAAGCGACGATATGACCGACTGCTCGATCTCTGAGGCCACCGTTGAGTCGAGCGCCAGAGAGGATGCCTTTTCATTTAGCTCGATTCTCGTGTTGCGGCTGATCACGCCCGATATGATGTTTTTCCGGCAGAACGCCCGGTATTCCTCGCGCCTCTGTGAGAGCAGTTTCTCACTTGCTGCGGCGCCGTTGTAGATCACGGTGCTGCTGTTGTCCACCGTGTTGTGGTTGGTGGAATTGGTAATGATATCGTGCGAATCGGTGTGATTGTCGACATTGTTCTGGAGATCCTTTATCGCGATGGAGCTGTGATCTCCGTGTATCAGCGGATTTTTATCGTCAGGGGCCATAACTGTCTGATGCTTATTTATTGCTAAAATTGATTTCACTGCCACATTCCTGACAGAATCTCCATTTCTTTACCTTCTTGCCGCACGACGGACAGATGAGGAAATCCGACGCCTCCTGCTCATTCTCCCGTCTGGCAGGGCGTGAGGCATGGATGGCATTGACCGATGCGTTGTGGAGCTGCTCCTCGTGGGAGAGAACATCCTTATATATGGCGTCAGTGCGGGTCTGCTCGTGATCGAGACGGTCGTAAAGGCGGTTCATTTCCTGCTCCCTGTAAGAGTGCATACGTTTGGTTTCCTCCATCCGGATGTTAGTCTCCCGTGCATCATCGCGGACACTCTCTTCGCGTCGGCGGACATTTGCAACCATGCCCATCATTTCCGCCATCTTGTTGAGCATCGCATTGCGGTCGTCGCTGAGCTGACCGAAGAAGGTGCGCTGCTCCTCACGGAGTATCCGTTCGCGCTCCCGGGCCTCCTGCCGCTGGATTTCCTCGCGCCGGCGCGCTTCGGCCAGCTGCTCCTCGCGGATACGCTTTTCGGCCTCGCTCACCTTAGCGCCGCCCATGGCATCGGCCATCCTGCGCTGCGCCTCGCTGTCGAGCCGGGCAGCCTGTTCGGCCATGAGCTGATCAGCGTCCATAGTGGCTTTGACACGCAGGCTTTCGACATCGAGTCCTTTCATCGTCTCCTCGTGAGCCGATATGGTTGAAGTCATGTTGAGCTCGTGCTCGTGGTCAAGCCGCTTGTCCTCCATCCGATGGCGATGCTCGTAGCTTGCTTTGCGCTCCTCCTCATCGGCCCACATGGCAAATATATCCTTGTTCTGCCGGTTGAGGCGCTCCATCTCCTCGGCTTCCAGACGGCGCCGGCGTTCAAGCTCCTCAAATTCGAGCTCACGGCGGCGCTTCTCCATTTCAAGCTGGTACGCGTCATTATCGCGTTGGCGCTGAATGTTCTTATCTTGGCGGGAGTCCTGATATTCGTCGACCTTTATGCGCTGTCCGAGTTTGATGTCGAGCACATCGTTTTCAAGGTTGAGGTTGTTTTTGACCGTTTTGGCCTTGTGGGTCTGAGCCATATCGTCAAGCTCAAAGGAGTCGAGCAGCTCCTCGCGTCGCAGGGCATGGGCGTTCTGCCTTTTTCCCTGGTCAAGGATATGCTGCTGATTGGAGAGGACAAGCTCTATCTCCATGCGCTTCTTCTCGACGCTTGCCATGCTGTTCATCTGCATGATCTCAGCCACAGCCGCGCGGTCGGCATTTTTAGTTAGAAGCTCGACCCGGAGGGCTTCCATCTCGTCCTCCTTCAGTAGCCGCAGCTTTGCTATGTCGGCCAAGGCGGCTTCTACCTCCTGCATCGCGGTGGCATCCCGTATGATTTTCTGACGCGACAGAAGGGTGTAGAATTCGTCGAGCTCGTCGTCGTGCAGAGCCTTGTCCTTGTTGATCTCCATAAGAGCTTTATAGAGCTCGAAATCGGTCTTCGCTTCGGTTACCTTCTGTGTGTTCTCCACTCCGGCAAGGCGATTCTTGAACTCGTTGGTGCGGATGGCATACTCAAGCTCTTTCTCCGAGAGGAACATCTCATCGGCGACTAATTTTAGCCGCTGCATGTCTTCATTTGAGGTGGTGACGTCCCTGATAGCCCTTACTTTGGCCCCGGGTATCTCAATGTATTCCTGGAGCATCTCCGATATTTCTGAAACTATGGCAGGGTCGATGCCAAACTCGTCGATATCTGAGTTGCGAAGCCGGTTGGTAAGGATGGCCTTAACGTTTGATTCGAGATACTGCTCTATGTCGGCTACGGTGGCGGTGCTCTTGCTGAGGAGGAATTTTGCCGTGAACCTCTCGAAATCGGTGATCTCTATGACCAACGACAGACCTACTTCGGCGCTGAGCCTGCGGCAGGGTATCGTCAGTGGCCTGAAGCTAAGGTTGCCATCACGGTCCTTTTCTCCGCCAAACACTATGTCGAACGGTGCGTCGGTCTTTAGATAGACCTCAATGGAAACGTCGGGCTGCAGCTCCTTGATCACATCGTCGAGATTCTTTATGTCGGGATGATAATCCTTACCCTTCTCAACGTTATCCCTGACTTTTTTACCGGTGATGCTTTTGATAAGCGCTTTCCCCATGCCTTTGATCCATCCCCATAGACCCGGCGTGGCTTTGCTGTCGAGGAGCTCGTCTATTTCTTGTTGACTGATAAAATCATATTTGCCGCCGTTAAGTCGCGCTACGAGTGAGCCATCAATATAGATACATGCCGTGACGCCATTCTGAATGACGATGCCTTTGACATTATCGAGATTTAAGAAGTCGGATGGACTGACGCGCTTGGCGATGACTCCCGGCTCAACAACCCATTGGGCATGATTCTTTGTGACTTCAATATTCTTGACTGGAGTCTTCCCGGGAACGTTTACATCATTGTGGGGGGGGGGT
The DNA here is from genome assembly GCA_964461785.1 of uncultured Bacteroides sp. Lineage (GTDB taxonomy): Bacteria > Bacteroidota > Bacteroidia > Bacteroidales > Muribaculaceae > Paramuribaculum. The sequence continues at coordinate 434 of CAYWWE010000030.1, read as the reverse complement.
AAACGCCTGAAAGCTACGCGGTTGCGCATCGAAGGCCATCGGCTCGGCATGCGAAACTTTGGCGCCGCACTTCACGCAGAATTTCATCTCCGGCGAAAGGGGCGCGTTGCAATGCTGACATGTCGCTGTCTCTGCCATACTAATGATTGGTCGTGAATAATTGTGATAAATTTGTTAGAATGCAAATATACGAAGATTTTTTCAGGGAAGTTCAAATTATCTCCATTTTATTTATGTTATGCACGATACTTTAAAATTGATAGGATATACTGCAATATAGAGTTAATGATCTGGAGGATCCACTGTCGTATCTTAGATCAATCCGAAGAGTGATAGTGTGAGTCTACTCTGTTCCCGACTTACGCGGTGGGACACCTTAGGAGCGGGGTGGGAGGTTGACGCACTCCACGCGGACGAAGCGGCGGGTCATGGGG
>CAYWWE010000029.1:0-23677 GCA_964461785.1 uncultured Bacteroides sp. | reverse complement strand
CACGACCTTCGGAACCACAATCCGACATTCTAACCAGCTGAACTATATTCACCATATAGACCCTTTGGTCATCGTTAAAGCTCAGTGGCTTGCTTTAACGACTGCAAAGGTACGCCTCTTTTTTGAACTGTGCAAATATTCCGCAAAAAAATTTACTGTTCCGGCTCGAATAAGGGAAAATCAAGAGGGATTCCCGCAAATCGAAACACGATATCGTGGACATCATTGACGATGGTGTCGGAAGACTGAGCCGCGACTATGCCCGCACCGTCGGTCACATTGCTGTAGATTATCTTTGGCTCGGCGAGCCCAATATTTTCCAGATTCTGATTCAGATCGCCGTATTTCTTATATACCGACAGAAGATAGTAATAAAACTCGCGCGAGATGGAGCAGAGAGCTATGCGGTCGGTCAGGCGTTCGTGCAGATCTTGCACCGGGATAAATGGGATGTAGCTGCACGTATAGCGGAAAGTATAGCTCTTACCATCGATGCTCCGATCGCTGAACACCATAAATGTATTGTTGCGCGAGAAGATGGCATCAAGCGGAGTATTGTTTTCGCTCAGGATAGGATCGGACGAAAAACCTCCGCCCGTCTCTTGATAGAGTCTGCCTGACAGCATATAATAGTTCTCCTCCCCCGCGGGATCTGTAAATGTGATCGAATACTCGATATTGAGTCTGCGGAGATATGACAGGGAGTCGTCGGCCACAATACCATTATAGTCGGTCACAACAACGGGATTGAAGCTCCATTTATCGATCTTGACCTGCGACGGCACCCGGGTCCGGCCCGATGCCGAGCCATACTTATCCGACACAGCCGTGATATTGATTTCATCGCCTGCCACAGGACGGTAGTCGGCCTCATAACTCTCGGTCTGAGGATTGAAGGTCATCATGCCCGAGGTGTGGCCATTGACCGAATATGTCACCGCAGCGTCTTTAACAGTCACATCTGGAACAGGTGATTCGGTATGAGGCCAGCTGTGGGTGACACTCGCGGTAAGCGGCCTACCCGGCTGCGCGAGCATATTGATCACGACAAACGGCTCCTCCCCGTATCCGGGATCGAAATCCGACACACACGCCTGAAAGGCCGTGACAAGCACCAGTGAGGCCAACGCGCCTGCAAGTTTTTTATGAAATAAAGATGTCAGAATATCCATGTGTATGAAACTGAAGGGATAACGGGAATCAGACGATACTTCTCATAACTCGTATGGGGATAATAGGATCTCATAACTAAATAGTTGGAGATGAAATAGTTGGTGATCTTACGGACTCCGATCACGCTCATATTGCAATAGGCATTGTAGAGAGAAAAAGTCCATTTGCCTCGCTTGGTGTAGCGGTTGGCGCTCAGATCAAGCCTGTGATAAAACGGCAACCGGAAATTATTGATCGACGAGATGTGATCGACATAGCCCGTAAAGGTAGGCTGTCCGACATTCGTCAGTCCCGGCACTTTCAGCATCTGGTAGTCCTGAACCGAGAGGGTGAACTTATTGCCGCTCATGCCGGTCCATGCCGCGCTCACATCCCAGAGCTTGTTGACTCTCCATGTCAGCAGGATATTGATCTTATGACGATTGTCGAACCGCGCAGGGAACCGTCGGCCTCCATTCTTGTCGGCAAACCGGCGGTCGGCCCACAAGAGCGAATATGCTATGTGTCCCGTCACCTTGCCGAAAGTGCGCGACGCCATCAGGTCAAGGCCCTTGGCGCGACCCGAACCTGAGCACAGCAGTTTACTCCAGGGCGTATCAGCGGGCAGGACATAGTAGTCATCGCGATAATCTATCAGATTGTGCATCCACTTATAGTAGATTTCGGCCGTGAGAGTGATCCCCTTGGGGAAACGATGATAAATGCCGGCTGAGATCTTGTCGGCTTTCTGCGGCCCGAAATCGCCCACTATCGGCACCCACTGGTCGGTGGGCAGGTCAAGGTTGCTCCGGGTCAGCTGATGCACATACTGGCTCGTGCGGGAATAGCTGAGCTTGAGGCTCGTGGCATCATCGAGATAGAATCGGCCCGAAGCTCTCGGATCAAGGTGACCGTGTGTCTTGCCTTCCGACGTAAACCATCCGCCGTTAAGGCCGAAATCGAGCCTGAGCCTGTCGGAGAGATCCAGCGAATAGCCCGCGTAGGCTGAGCCCTCGGTGGCATTTACATTCCGGTCGACGGCGACTACCGACACCAGAGTGTCAGCCTCATAGAGATTTGTGGTCTCGCGGCCGGGGACGAAACGATGGATGGTATATGATCCGCCGAACGTGATATTATGTCCGGCAGCGGGCGATAGTCCGAAATCGCCACGCAGGCTCCAGTCAGTGATCCGTGTGCGGAAACGATAGTCGCGCTTACTTGTCGATTCAAATCCTTCGCCATACACCATATCCAGCTTGTTGTTGTTTCTCAGCAGAGACCTGTAGTGGGAGTAAGAGGCCGTCAGCTCGCTCCAAAGCATATCGCTCCATTGCTTCCTCCAACCGGTCGACACCACCGTGTTACCCCACTTCAGCCGAGAGACATCACTTTCGCGCCGCTCCCTGGGCAGTCCTGTCGCCGAAAAATATTTATGCCGGCTGCCACCTTTCAGATAGTCGTCGCCGTAATAAAACATCAGGTGCAGACGGCTTCGCTCGCTGAAGTTGTGAGTGATCTTGGCATTGGCGTCCATAAACGAATAGCGGGCTATCGTGGTGTTTTCCTTGTCATCACGAACAGAGTTGTAGATAGCGAGAGCCGGAACCGAGAGTGCGTCAAACCACGATCTGCGCAGTGCCAGCGAATATGTGGTGCGCCCGGAGGCGATGGGGCCTTCAAGGCTGAGCGATCCGGAGGTGAGACCGAGGCGGAACTGGCCGTGATGGCCATTGGCATTGCCATCGCGGGTGTTGACGGCCATGATGCTTGACAGGCGTCCGTTGTAGCGCGCCGGAAACGAGCTCTTATAGAAATCGACGTTCTTGATGGCTTCGGTATTGAAAGCCGAGAATAGACCACCGAAATGATTGACCTGATAGATGGGCACATTGTCAAGCATATACATATTCTCGTCGTTAGAGCCGCCATGCACATACATCGAAGCGAGGCCTTCGATCCCGGCGGCCACACCGGGCTGCATCTGCAGGGTTTTGATGACATCCGATTCGCCGAACATGGCCGGAGCTGCCTCGATATCGGCCCGGGTGAGATTGATGCGCCCTATATCAGCACTGTGCATGGCTATGTGGGTGTTGCGGTCGGCTTCGACCACCACCTCTCCGAGCGTGTGCGACTCCGGCGCCTCCTCGACGAGGTGGAAGTTTGCATGAAGGTCGCCCTTTAACTCCAAATCACTTGCCGTTGTCAGAAAGCCGGGATAAGAGACCCGGATCCCGACACGGCCGGGAGGCAGGTGGAGTGAATAATGACCGGAGGTATTGGTGGCCGCCGCAGCGCTTCCCGCCCTTACGATGGCTCCTATAAGCGGCTCACCCGAAGAACGCTCAGTCACATATCCGCTGACTACAACATTGCGCGCTCTCCTTACCGTCCGGTCATGTTTCAGCACCACAGATCGTCCGTGGATCTTCCATTTCACTTCCGTTCCGTCAAACATCTGAGACAAGGCATCGTCTACAGTCCCATCTGTCACGTTGACGCTCACCTTCATCTCTCTCAGCAGCGATGTATCATAACTGTAATTATACCCGGTCTTACGCATAAGCTCGGCAAACACCGCCCCGGCTGGCGCATCACTGACATGAAGGGTGATCTTCTGCGCCATCGCAACCGCAGCCGCCACTATCATGACGACCAACACTACTGCAAGCCGCCTCATCTGCTTATTGAGATATGGGAGTCAAGCGACTCATTGATCAATGCCACAAGATCGGCCGCCGTGCCCTCAAACGTCAGTGTCAGTTCAGGATCTCCGTCAGGCAAGCCGACAAGCGTTATCCCGTAAGACTCCTCTATCTGCTCTACGGCTTTGGAGAGCGCTACGCCGTCAAACTCAAAGCGAGCCGTCGGCTCTGATACCGCGATTACGGTTTCCTCCGTCTGTGAGGCAGCCGGAGTGATTGTGCGCTCCGGTTTCACTATGCCTACATAGTAGACCGTTGCAGCTGCCGCTATGACCACTGCCACACTTGCAGCGGCTGCCATCGTGTGGCGCCTCCACCACGATGTGTTCCTGATCAGCGGAAGCGCCAGCCACGCCCTGCGCCGGTCAAAGACACCCTTGCGATAGTGTCTGACCACAAACGAAATATCGTGAGAGATCTGTGATTTTTCCATAATGATTGTAACAATGACCGATAATTATGTTTTACACCCATACGATATGAGTCAGGGATGAAAACCCCTACCCTGCTCTCAAAAAAAAATCACAGAAAGGGAAGAAAAAACGGACGCGAGCGCCGGGCAACGTAAGGCGACAACGCTTCGCGCAGCCGCGAAAGCGCCTTCGTCATCTGTGCCTCGACAGTCTTGACCGAAATCCCCATGCTCTCGGCGATCTCGGAGTGAGACAATCCGTCGCGCTTGGCAGCGAGGAATACCTCACGGCATCTCCGGGGAAGCCGGTCGATGGCCAGCCACACAGCAGCGTCGCGCTCTGAAGTATCGACGGTTTCCTCCGTCACGTCGACTGTGGCAGGATCAATCCCGCCGTAAGCCGTCTCCGGCAGCAGATGCAGAGCCTCGTTGCGCACAGCCCGGTAGAGGTATGCCCTGACATTATCAGGCACAAAACCGTCCCGGAAACGCTCCCAGGCCGCTATCATTGCCTGCTGCACCGCATCTTCGGCCAGACGGGTATCTCCGATAATACGCAAGGCGTACATGCACAGAGGCATGTACGTCTTGTCAAACAGTTTCTTAAATTCGTCTGTATCCATTTTGTCCTTTCGCTTTTTCCTATACGAGGGCCGCTGAGGACATATCCCCTATCCGGGAACGGATCATTTTTTCAGTTTTTGGGATAAACCTCGCCGGTTGCTGCCTTGAGAGTGTTGATCATCAGGGAGCAGATGGTCATGGGACCTACGCCGCCGGGAACCGGAGTGATCGCTCCGGCTATCGGCTCAACCTCCTTGAAGTCGACATCGCCGCAGAGCCGCCAGCCACGCGCACGGGTAGGATCGGCAACGCGTGTAGTGCCAACGTCGATCACCGTAGCCCCGGGTTTCACCATATCGGCGGTTACGAAACCGGGCTGACCGAGCGCAGCTATGATTATGTCGGCCTCGCGGCATATCGACTTGATATCCTGTGTGTGCGAGTGGCACACGGTGACAGTCGAGTCGCCCGGATTACGCTTCTGCATCATAAGGGTAGCCATCGGCTTGCCCACGATATTGCTGCGTCCGAGCACTACACACCGCTTGCCCGAGGTAGGAATGTCGTAGCGGGCGAGGAGCTCGAGGATACCGGCCGGGGTTGCCGACACGAAACAAGGGAGACCGATAGCCATTCGACCCACATTGACGGGATGAAAACCATCCACATCCTTGCGGGGATCAATCGCCTCGATCACAGCCTGCTCGTCGATATGACGGGGCAGAGGAAGCTGGACAATGAAGCCGTCAACTTCCGGATCGGCATTGAATTCGGCTATCTTGGCCAGAAGGTCGGCCTGAGTGCAGTCGTCCTCAAACCTTACGAGGGTCGAGGTGAACCCACACTCCTCACAAGCCTTCACTTTATTGGCAACGTATGTTTCCGAGCCACCGTCGTGACCCACGAGAATTGCTGCGAGATGAGGAGCGCGCTGCCCTCCGGCCACCATGTCAGCCACTTTCCGGGCTATTTCAGCTTTGATGGTCGTTGCGGTCTGTTTGCCGTCTATAATTTTTGCCATAGGAATAGTTCGGATTTTTCAAATGTGTATAATGATCAGCGGAGCCCCGGCATACCGGCACGGCGCATCTGTCTCATGGCTCCGGCCATCTTGAGCGGGTTTTTCTTCATGCCGTTGACCTGAGCCATCATCTTGCGCGTCTGCTCAAACTGCTTGAGCAGGCGGTTGACTTCCTGAATGTTGGTGCCGGAACCGCGGGCTATGCGCTGACGGCGCGATGCATTGATGATCTCGGGATGTGCACGCTCGCGCGGTGTCATCGAGTAGATAATGGCCTCGATGCCCTTGAATGCGTCATCGTCTATGTCGATATCCTTGATAGCTTTGCCGACACCGGGAATCATCGAGGCGAGATCCTTGAGATTACCCATCTTCTTGATCTGCTGTATCTGCGACAGGAAGTCGGTGAAATCAAACTTGTTCTGAGCCAGCTTGCGGGTGATCTCCTTGGCCTGATTCTCGTCATAGGCTTTCTGCACGCGCTCGGCGAGGCTGACGATATCGCCCATGCCGAGAATACGGTCGGCCATACGCTCGGGATGGAAGGGGTCGATAGCATCGAGTTTCTCACCTGTGCCCACAAACTTGATCGGCTTATCCACCACATTGCGGATCGACAGCGCCGAGCCGCCTCGTGTGTCACCGTCGAGCTTGGTGAGTACCACGCCGTCAAAGTCGAGCCGCTCGTTAAAGGCCTTGGCGGTGTTTACCGCGTCCTGACCGGTCATGGCATCGACCACGAAAAGGATCTCCTGAGGCTTTACGGCTGCCTTGATAGCCGCTATCTCATTCATCATCTGCTCGTCGACAGCAAGGCGGCCGGCAGTGTCGATGATCACGAGATCGAGATGATTCTGCTTGGCGTATGTGATGGCGTTGCGGGCAATCTCAACGGGGTTGTTGTTTCCCTCCTCGGTGTAGACCGGGACATCGATCTGCGACGCAAGCACCTTGAGCTGCTCGATAGCCGCCGGACGATACACGTCGCAGGCCACCAGCAGCGGACGCTTGGCCTTCTCGCTCTTCAGCTTCTTGGCCAGCTTGCCTGAGAAGGTGGTCTTACCTGAACCCTGCAGACCCGACATAAGGATCACCGTAGGATTACCGGCGAGATTGATGGGCGCGTTGGTGCCGCCCATGAGCGATGTAAGCTCCTCCCTCACCACGGTGAGCATAAGCTCTTTGGGCTTGACCGAGTTGATAACGTTGCGGCCCATCGCCTTGGTCTTGACATTATCAACGAATTGCTTGGCCACCTTATAGCTCACGTCGGCGTCGAGCAGGGCGCGGCGCACATCCTTGAGGGTTTCAGCTACGTTGATTTCGGTGATTTTACCTTCGCCTTTGAGGATCTTGAAACTTCGCTCAAGGCGGTCGCTTAGGTTGTCAAACATATATGGGGAGATAAGAAGTTTATGACTGGATGAAGAAATGCCGTCGTCATTCGCCGGCAGGCATCAGACGGTTGGTAGCTGTGTCGGGGAAGATCACGGAGGGCTTGAATGTCCGCGCCTCCTCCGGTGTCATCGTGGCATAGGCCATGATGATCACTATATCGCCCGGATGCACCTTGCGGGCAGCTGCTCCATTGAGGCAGATGCAGCCCGAATCAGGCTCGCCTTCGATGACATAGGTGTCAAATCGTTCGCCGTTGTTGTTGTTTACTATATACACCCGCTCGCCCGGGATAAGCCCGGCGGCCTCCATGAGCCTGCTGTCGATGGTGATGCTTCCGATATAGTCGAGACACGCCTCCGTAACGGTGACGCGGTGGATTTTTGACTTGAGGACTTCTATTTGCATATTGTGACTGGTGAAACAGAAGGAGATATTTGATCAGACACCCTCGGGGTGCTTGTAGGTTATGTTGTCGATGAGTCGCACATCTCCGCAATACACGGTGATACACCCTGCGGCATAGTCCGTGTCAGTCCACTCAGCTATGGGCTGCATGGTGTGGCCGTCGACAATGGTGTAATATTCAACCTGCATGAACGGGATTTGATTGATGGCGTCGATAACGAATTGGTTGACCGCAGGAAGGTCGATGCCGTCCATCATCATGGCCACACTCTCATTGAGCACGCGGTGGATGGCCGGAGCCACGGCCCTCTGCTCGGGTGTCAGACGCACATTGCGCGACGAGAGCGCAAGGCCGTCGGAAGCACGACGGATCGGACATGCCACGATATTTATATCGTCAAAGCCGGCGATCTGGGCCATGCGCCGGATGACTGCTATCTGCTGGAAGTCTTTCTCACCGAAATAGGCCCGGTCGGGACGGCTCCAGCTGAAGAGTTTGCTGACTATCTGCGACACTCCGTTGAAATGCCCCGGACGCATCGGTCCCTCCATCACCTCGGCCACCGGTCCGAGATCAAACACCCGGGTGTCGGGCTCGGGATAGATCTCCTCAACGGTGGGGATAAACGCGTAGTCAACACCTGCCTTCTCGAGCAGGGCGCAGTCGGCTTCCTCGGTGCGGGGATATGTGGCCAGATCGGCCTGATTATTGAACTGCGTCGGATTGACAAACACCGAAACGATCACTATATCATTTTCACGGCGGGCACGCTCCACAAGAGAGAGATGGCCGTCGTGAAGGGCGCCCATTGTCGGGACAAGACCGATAGTCTGCCCGTTGGCCCTGGCCTGGGCTGAGAGCTCGTTAAGACGAGCAACAGTGCGTATGATTTCCAAAATCTGCAATGCTTTTACAGGCGACACGTATGTCGTATCGCCGAATACGGCTGCAAAATTAATGAAACTAAGCGGCATGACAAAGTGCTTTTTGGTCAGTACGCATAAAAAATGTAATTTTGAAACATGAATGAAGAATTTCAATCGCCATTGCTTGAAAGAGCGGTGACCGAACTGTCGCGTCTGCCGGGCATCGGGAGGCGCACAGCCCTGCGCCTGGCTCTCCATCTTCTCCGCCGCGATCTCTCTGAGGCCGAGGCTCTCGGCTCGTCTATCGTCAGCCTCCGGCGGGATATCCGCTACTGTTCCGTGTGCCACAACATCAGCGACTCCGAAGTGTGCCATCTTTGTTCGGATCCAAGCCGCGACGGTGCAACCGTGTGTGTAGTCGAAAGTGTGCGCGACGTGATGAGCATCGAGCGGACGGGGCAGTACCGCGGGCTCTATCATGTGCTCGGGGGGGTTATCTCCCCGATGGACGGAATCACTCCCGACCAACTCGAGATTGACTCGCTTGTCGAGCGAGTGGGCTCGGGAAGCGTCAGAGAGGTGATCCTCGCTCTCGGCGCCACGATGGAGGGCGACACCACCTGTTTCTACATCTACCGCAAACTGGCCGCCGCATCGCCCGGCCTCAAGATAAGTCAGCTTGCCCGAGGCATGGCCATAGGCAACGATCTCGAATATACCGACGAGATCACGCTCGGGCGCTCGATCATGCAACGAACTCTATTTTCCGACTCTTTTTCGTTATGACAGACCAATCCGACTCATCGCTGCTCTCAAACGGACATCTGACACTGAGAGCACTCGAGACATCCGACATAGACCGGATCCTCGAATGGGAAAACGACACACGCGCATGGACCACCACCTCTACCGCCGCACCCTATTCAAGACGCATTATCGAGGAATATGTGATGACCTACGACACCGACATATTTGCCTCGCGCCAGCTGCGTCTGATGATCGATGAAGGCGCCACCACTGTCGGCACCATCGATCTCTATGAGTTTGATCCGATAAGCCGGCGCGCCGGGCTGGGAATAGTGATCGACACGCAATTCCGTGGCCGTGGTCTCGGGGCCGAGGCTATTGGCATCCTTGTCCGCTACTGCTCCTATCGTCTCGGACTGCATCAGATCTGGGCTATAGTCAGCGAAAACAACCCTGCATCACGCCAGATGCTCGAAACTGCCGGATTCAAGATCTCCGGACGAATGAAGTCGTGGATACGCGTCGGCTCCGGCTACGAAGATGCCTATTTCTTTCAGCTCATTATCCCCTGATAGAGCCCCGGAGGCTGATAATTAATAAGCCAACACCCCTAATTTTCGTTTATTTGTAATCAGAGAGTAGTTTTTTCACTGATTTTGTCTAATTTTGCGCAATTATTTCCATTAAGCAACCACTCATACAATGACTAAGGAATTAGATTGGAGTAACCTCTCGTTTGGCTACATTCCTACGGACTACAACGTAAGGTGCCGCTTTGCCGATGGCAAATGGGGGCCGATCGAAGTATCGCAATCGGAGTATATAGATATGCATATCGCGGCCACGTGTCTCCACTACGGTCAGGAAGTCTTCGAGGGACTCAAGGCATTCCGTGGCGCCGATGGCAAGATCCGCATTTTCCGCCTTGAGGAAAACGCCCGCCGCATCCGCGAGTCGGCCGAAGGCATCAAGATGGAACCGGTGCCCGAAGAGCTCTTTACCGAAATGGTCAAGAAAGTTGTCAAGCTCAACGAGCGTTTCGTGCCCCCCTACGGCAGCGGCGCATCACTATATATCCGCCCTCTCGAGATCGGAATGAGCGCTCAGATCGGAGTGCATCCTTCCACAGAGTATCTTTTCATGATCCTCGTGACTCCTGTAGGTCCATATTTCAAGGAAGGATTCCGACCCACCAACATCTGCATCATGCGCGAGTTTGACCGCGTGGCACCTAAAGGCACAGGCCGATGGAAAGTTGGCGGAAATTATGCGGCATCAATGGATGCCGGAGAGCGCGCTCATGAGCTCGGCTACTCGGCTGTTCTCTATCTCGATCCGAAAGAGAAGAAATATGTCGACGAGTGTGGCCCGGCCAATTTCTTCGCTGTCAAGGACGGTGTCTATATCACCCCTGCCAGCGAGTCAATTCTTCCGTCCGTGACCAACAAGAGCCTCATGGAGCTGGCCGAAGACCTCGGCATAAAGGTTGAGCGCCGCCACATCCCTGTAGAGGAACTCGCGGAGATCCAGGAGGCGGGCGCATGCGGCACTGCAGCAGTGGCTTCGCCCGTAGCCGAGATCCATGATCTTGACAAGGATGTGAAATATATCGTGTCGAAAGACGGCGAGCCCGGCCCCATCACCACTCTTCTCTACAACCGTCTGCGCGCCGTGCAGCTCGGAGAAGAGCCCGACACCCACGGCTGGAACACCATCATAGAATGAACGCCGCCGGAACCCCACTTCCCGACTGGCAAAGCATCATAGACCGTTTTTATCCCGCAGGCTCACCCCTGCGGGATATCTATATGAAGCATTGCCGCTCGGTAGCCGATCTGGCGCTCGACATCGCTGCCCGCTGCCGTCTGCCTCTCGACCCTAAAGAGATCGAGGCTGCAGCCATGCTCCATGATATCGGGATTTTCCTCACCAATGCGCCCTCCATCGAGTGTCACGGATCAGCGCCATATATCCGCCACGGCATCCTCGGCGCCGAACTGTTGCGATGGCTCGAAGCCGGAGAGAATATGGCGCGGGTAGCTGAGCTCCACACCGGCTCGGGACTCACAGCTGCCGAGATAGTGGCTCAGGATCTGCCTCTGCCGGTCAGAGATTTCCTGCCCGAGACCCTTCTTGAGAAGCTGATATGCTATGCAGACAAATTCTATTCCAAAAGCGGCTCAATGACCAGTAAGGATCCGGCCAGGATACGCGCTTCTCTGGCATCAAAGAGCGAGGCAGCAGCCTTGCGTTTCGATCGGTTAAGCGAGCTCTTCACCCCCTGCGAGCCATAATACCGACCTCAGCCACTTCTCCCCTAATAATGCTTAAGAAACCCCTGCCGATGCTTCTTCCGGCAGAGGTTTCTCAAGTTTTCAGGAGAATATTTTCACACCACACCCGCTCTCACGAGCCCGTGAGGATCATGGCATCTCCTGCACTTCTTAAAGAATACCGATTATATTTGTGTGAAATCCATTTTCCGTAACACATTTTCCTGATCAGAGGAGATCAATTCCGGCCTCCTCGCAGGCTTTGCGTTGTTCCTCAGGCCAGATCGAGGCCTGGACCTCGCCCACATGAGCTTTCTGCAGCAGGAACATACACAGGCGGCTCTGACCTATTCCACCGCCTATCGAGTAAGGCAGCTTACCGGCAAGCAACGCAGAGTGGAAAGGAAGCGCAGCCCTGTCCTGACATCCACGGATTGCTAACTGACGCTCCAGACTCTCCGGGCTAACCCTTATGCCCATCGACGAGAGCTCAAAAGCGCGGTCAAGAACCGAGTCATAGACAATTATGTCGCCATTAAGACCCGTGAAACCGTCGGAATTAGGCGTCGACCAGTCATCGTAGTCGGGAGCGCGCCCGTCGTGGATCGTCCCGTCAGTCAGCTCTCCGCCTATTCCAATAAGGAATATCGCTCCGTATTTCCGTGCGGCGGCACTTTCGCGCTCCGACGGAGTCAGACCGGGATATTCGCGCAGGAGCTCCTCCGTATGAATAAACTTTATATCCTCGGGCAGGCGGGGCGTGATGTGGGGAAACATCCTGTAGATCATCATTTCCGTCTCCTTGACAACCGCGTAGATACTTCTTACGGTGCTTTTCAGATAGTCAAGATTACGCTGATCGGCAGTGATGGTCTTCTCCCAGTCCCATTGATCCACATAAAGCGAATGTAGGTTGTCAAGCTCCTCGTCGGCCCTGATGGCGTTCATATCCGTATATAGACCGAATCCCGGAGCAATATCGTAGTCGCCTAACTTGACCCTTTTCCATTTTGCAAGCGAATGGACCACTTCGGCCTTGCGGTCGCCCATATCCTTTACCGGAAATGTCACCGGACGCTCCACTCCATTGAGATCGTCGTTAAGGCCTGTGCCCGAAAGGACAAACAACGGCGCTGTGACACGACGCAGACAGAGTTCCTCCGCCAACCTGCGCTGAAAGGTATCCTTGATGGTCTTGATCACAGCCTCGGTCGTCTCGCGCTGGAGCTTGCGGTTATATTTTGGAGGAATAATGAGTGACATATCTTACAAAATGAGTCGCAAATCAGCGATTCAGATTAATGATTGTTGTTTTACGCGGCAAAAGTATAACAAATTTTTAAACTACGCAACATTATGCCACATTCCCGCCATTTTTTCCGGCATTTTTCTTTTTTCAGTTCGGAAAAACTTTTCACAACCCCGTGTGTTGTAAAGTCAGGAGCGGTTAATTAAGCTCCCGCTAAAAACGTTTAACTTTCATATTAAAAAATATCATCATGGCACAAGCTAAGAAATCTCTCGCAGGAACCAAGACCGAGAAACTCATCGTTCAATCATACCTCGCCGAATCATCGGCTTACACCCGCTACACCTTCTACGCCCAGCAGGCAGAGAAAGAGAGCTACTTCCCCATCCAGAAAGTGTTTGAGGAAACCGCAGCCAACGAGCTCCACCACGCCAAGGTTTTCTTCAAGATGCTTCAGGGCGGAAAGGTTACCGTTGAAATGGGCGATGTAGATGCAGGAATTATCGGCACCACCGCAGAGAATCTTCAGATTGCCGCCAGTGAGGAGCAGCAGGAAGGCGTTGTTGCATATACCGAGGCTGCCAAAGTGGCCCGCGAGGAAGGCTTCGACGACATTGCCGATCACTTCGAGGCTATCGCCACAGTGGAGAAGACCCATGAGGCCCGCTTCCTCACCCTCCTCGAGCAGGTCAAGAACGGCACCGTGTGGAAACGCGACAAGGCCATTACCTGGAAGTGTCTGGTATGCGGCTTTGAATATGTAGGCACCGAGCCTCCTACAGTTTGCCCCGCATGCAACCACCCCTACCAGCACTATATGCCCCTCGATGTGAATCTTGATCTCTGATCTTAATCACACTATATAAAGATAAAACCGGGAGCCTCCAATGCCATCGGCGCATCACGGAGACTCCCGGTTTTCTTATTTAAGATAATGTGGGGCATCGGAGGATGCAGTCGGATTATAAGCCGGGTTATGTCGCATTGGCCGCTGCCCGCACCCAGGCGGGGCCTGCCCCTGCGTTCCGTCATTTATCTACGCTGCCTACCCCCCGGCATCGGGCGAGCAACCCTACATACTGCCGGTATACTTGGCATTGCAACCCTCAAGTCGTGCGGCATGCCATGTCGCCATGACATCCGGTGGGCTCTTACCCCGCCTTTTCACCCTTACCCGCCGACAGAGTCAGCGGGCGGTTGTTTTCTGTCACGATACTCTACCGTCGCCGATAGCTTCCCGAAGGAAATGAGGCGCTCTATGTTGCCCGGACTTTCCTCCCGCCGCTCTCATGTCGGCAGGCGACGGAACGTCCGGCTGCATGATGTCCTCCGACACCGGACGCAAAGTTACTAATTTTAATCCATCCGCCAACCCTCTCCCGCAAAATTAAAGCCACCGGGGCGCAGTCAGCGATAGGAGGGGATCGAAACCGGTATGCCGCCGTAGAGAGCCGATTCTCGGGTGAGCCACGCCAGCGACGACCATTCCACCGCGTCGGCCACCGTAATATCAGGCTCACATCCGTTGCTGAGAAGATCGATCAGCCTGCGGTCCATGATATAGTTCATCATATTTGGCACTCCCATTCTGACCCCGTCGGCCTCGTATGCTTCAAGCAAAGGATGTCGATGGGCGGCGAACAGTTTCTGAAGGGCCTCACCCGTCAGCGGCTCGGTCATTCCGTCGAGCATGGCCATAGGCACAGGATATTTCGACACATAACCCTTTGTGCCGCATACAGTCTGCAGGCGCGAGTAGGGTCTGGGAGTGACCACATCAAACTGTAGCAGCACGGTGCGCCCGGCAGAAGTACGGATAAGACTGGAATTGATGCCCGACGTTTCAGGGCTGACTGATACAACCGTGTCGAGTCGGTCGTCGGTGCCTCCGGCCCGCAAGATCTGACATATAGGCCCGAGTCCGTGGGTAGGATATGGATTGCCCCGGCCCGAACAGCTTAGATTCGATATCCAGGCTCCCGACTCATGATCGTTGCGGAGATCGTGGATATAAGCACCCTCGCAATGCGTTACGCTGCCGAGCAGTCCGGCCTCGACAAGCGCCAGTGTCGAGAGATGAAACGGGTCGTAGCAGCAATTCTCCACCATCGTGAAGAATCTGCCGGTTACGGCAACAGTCTTGAGCAGCAGCGAGGCCCCCTCGGCATCCACCACAGCCGGGACCTCTACCGCAACATCATAGCCGGCTTCCATTGCCGAAACGGCGATGGGCGTGTGGGAGCTCCAGTCGGTAGATATATAGACAAGGTCAACATCCGGAGCAGCCGCCATCATCTCCGACCATGATCTGAAACATACCGGCAGCTTATAGCCGGCAGGAAAACTATTTTTCGCAGCTTGGAGCGCCTCCTCTGAAAAGTCGCACAAAACGCTCACCTCAGCCTGCGGCAGATGCAGGTAACGGTGCATATTGGCGAGCCCACGCCGGCCAAGGCCGACGAAAGCCACACGGATCGGACTATGATTCATGGCGCGATTCATCACCGCAAAGATATAAAAACTTTTTCAAACGGGATATTCCAGATATAATAGATCTGCCGGGATGCCTTTTTATCAAAGAGCGCACCCAATCCTGACCATAATGGCTCTCAAGTCAAAATTTTTGACTAACTTTGCCATCTATCATCACTAACGGATCTTGCAATGAAACATCTACGCCATATATTTCTCATAGGCGCTCTGCTCGCCTCCATCTCAGCTCTCGCATGTACAAATTTCATCGTGGGCCGCAAGGCATCGGCCGACGGCTCGGTCATGGTGAGCTACGCCGACGACTCCTACACCCGCTTCGGCGACCTCTTTCACTCACCTCGCGGCAAGCACGCTCCCGGCGCAATGCGGCAGATCATCGACTGGGGCGACAACACTCCCAGAGGTGAGATCCCTCAGGCCGCCGAGACATACAATGTCATTGGAAATATGAACGAGCATCAGCTCGTGATAGGCGAAACCACCTGGGGCGGACATTCCGAACTGGCCGATACCACCGGTCAGGCCATTCTGGACTACGGTTCGCTCATCTACGTTACCCTTGAGCGCTGCAAGACTGCCCGCGAGGCCATAAAGACAATGGCCGACCTGATGGACAAGTATGGCTATGCCAGCACGGGCGAGACTTTCTCAATAGCCGATAAAAATGAGGCGTGGATCATGGAAGTGATCGGTAAGGGCTCGGAGAAAGGTGCCGTATGGATCGCAGTCCGTGTGCCCGACGATGCAATCTGCGCCCATGCCAACGAGCCCCGCATACGCAAGGTCGACTATAAGGACAAGGACAACGTCATGTACTCGAAAGATCTTTTCTCTTTTGCCCGCAAGCATGGCTATTTCGACGGCAAGGACGAGGATTTTTCCTTTGCAGATGCTTTCGACAATCACAGCGCATCCAAGCGACGCACCTGCGATGCGCGCGTGTGGAGTTTCTTCAGGCGCTTCGCCTCTCCCGAAGAGGATGAGGCCTGGTTCAAGTGGGTCAACTCCGACAGCGACGAGCCTATGCCGCTGTTTATCGTGCCCAACCGTCAGCTCACTCTCCGCGACATGCAGGAGGGAATGAGAGACCATTATGAGGGAACAGCCTACGAGATGACTTCGGATCCGGGCGCAGGTCCATACAAAGCTCCGCACCGCCCCCGCCCGCTTCGCTTCGAGGTCGACGGTAAGCGCTACACCAACGAGCGCCCCATAGCGACGCAACAGACCGCATGGCACTTCGTGAGCCAGAGCCGCGCCGACCTTCCCGACCCCGTCGGGGGTGTACTCTGGTTCGGCACCGACGATGCCAACACCTCAGTCTATATGCCATTCTACTGCTCAATGACCGAAGTGCCCGTTGAGGTGCGTCCGGGCAACGGCGATCTCTACACCTTCTCCCCCAATGCCAATTTCTGGGTCAACAACTGGGTTGCCAATCAGGCCTACGCCAAATATGATGTGATGATCGACGACATCCGACAGATCCAGTCGTCGCTCGAAGACAAATTCATCGCCTCGCGCCCCGAGACCGACAGCAAGCTCATGGAGCTCTATGAAGCCGGCGACAACAAGGCTTTTGAGGACTATGTCAACGCCGATGGCGCCGCCATAGCCAAGGAAGCCACCGATGCCTACCGCGATCTGGCTCTGTTCCTGCTGGTTCGCTACATGGATGGCAACCGTAAGAAGATGGATGAGAACGGCAATTTTGCCCGCAACCAGTATGGCAAGCCCCTCTCGCCCGAATCGCCGGGCTTTTCAGAGGATTTCTACCGTATAATCGTAGAGAAGACGGGCGACCGTTACCTGCTCAAGTAATCAGCCTGTCACTTTGCCAGCAGGCTGAACGCCACACGCAGAGGCAGACTCATGTCAGGGCTCATCTTCATGATCGAGGCCGATGTCTCCGGAAAGATCTCGCGCCACTCCTTGATTCTTCCAAACGCTCCCTTGCCCTGAAGGATTTTGATTTTGGCCTTGAACTTCAGCCGGTCGATAAATGGGCTGTAGATGGCCGACAGCCCGTTTGCTTCAAACCATTCCGTGAGCTCAAGAGCGCATCTAAGATGCTGCTCAAGCAGATATTCCCGCGACCTGCGCGAAAGCCCCGCACTCTTTCCGGTGTGGTGGTAGCGGTAAATCGGCTCACCGCCGAGCGTCTCTACACGGCAGCCCGGGAGCGCGAGCAGGCGCGCCGTCAGCGACAGGTCGTCCCAGCAATTTATCCCCGGGAGATCCGATAGCGGCTTTCCGTCGGGCGCACGAAGCAACAGTGTGCGACGGACTAGTTTGTTGCAAAGCGAAAAGTTGACGGTATCTATCGGGGTCTTGTTAAGCCCTTTCGATATAATTGGATGGAGAGTGCGTTTACGCGATCCGTCCCACTCCTCGATTGAGCCGGCCACAATATCTGCCCCGTTCTTTTCCCCGAGAATCAGAAGTCTCTCAACAGCGTCGGGCACCAGAATATCGTCGGCGTCGCACCGTGCTATCCACTCCGATCGGCCGGCGCTGAGCCCGGCATTATAAGCCTCGGCAGCCCCACGGTTCCGGCAGAAAGTGATGATCTCACACCGCTCCGCAAATTGAGGATATGACATCAGAAACTCCTGAATGAGATCAGGAGTTGAGTCGGTCGATCCGTCATCGACAACGATCGTCCTGCAATCAAGGGCAATCGTCTGATTCATCACCGACCTGAGACAGTCGGCAATGGTAGACTCGGCATTATATACCGGAATGATTATATCGACCTTGGCCATAGCGGGTTCAGAAACGATAGCCTATTGACACAGCAAACAAACCGCTGGAATAATCCGTGCGCTCGCGCCACTTCGCCTCAAAGGCAAGTCTGAGTGTGGGAGAGACCATGTACTCCACTCCTCCGCCAAGATTGACACCAAGGCGATCATATCTCTGACGGTTCTCGACCGAGGCTCTCGCAAGTATGTTGTCGACCCGGTCAATGCAGATCTTGGAGTAGCCGATACCGGCTATAGGATAGAAACTGAAGGCGTCGTTGCTTCCGAAGCTAAACGGGGTGTGGAAATCCAGATCTATTGAAAAAGCATCCTGACCGTTGTGACGGAAATCGTAGCCGGCCGAAGGAGCTATGCGGAAACTCCGTGCGAACCGGTATTGGAAAAATATACCTGCGGAGGCACTCTCATTGCGCGACATATAGCCGCCATATAGTCCCATAGTCTTCTGGCCGCGATAGGGCGAGGCTGCCTGCAGCGGGATTACTGATACAAAAAGCATGGCGATAGCCAATATGAGCGTGTTGAGTCTGGTCATGATGTGAGAATTTAACGTAATAACATATTGCAGGGCTGATATGTTTCGGAGATAATCATCAACCCGGGATCGATCACTCCGTTTTCCATCTGAGAGTGACGGAAGCCGATTTCAGTTCAATTCCGGCCATCGGGGGTTTGGGCTTGGCAACCGTGACGGCTCCACCCTTTATCGCCGGAAATGTGCACACGAGCCGGTTGCGGATCCTCATTGCCACATGCTCTATGAGATCAGATGGTGATTGCATCTCCTCACTCACCACCGCAGCGATATCGGCATAACTGACCGTGGCGTCAAGATCGTCGGAACAGGGAGGGTCGAGATCAACGCTCACCGTCACTTCAAACTCATTTCCCACAACACGCTCCTGCGCTCCCACGCCGTGGAAGGCATAGAAGCGCATAGAGTCGAGAGTGATTGTCATCAGATCGTTTTGACGCGGTTCCATCATCAGCGGTTGCGGGTTCGACCGCGGGGATTCTTCCTTTTCGATCCGCGGCTATGATCGGAATGGTTCTTGTTGCCCGACGATCGGCGGTCTATATACGGATTGCCTTCATCGTCGAGCAGCGCGAAGTCGAGCATCTTCTTGGCGATATCGCAGCGGGCAACCTGAACTTTCACCTTGTCGCCCAGACGATAGCGGGCTCCTGTGCGACGCCCTACGAGCGCATAGTTCTTTTCATCATAGTCATAGTAGTCGCCGGGCAGATCGCGGACCGGCACGAGGCCTTCACACTTGTTGGCGTCGAGCTCAACATACAGACCCCATTCGGTCACGCCTGATATGACTCCGTCATAGACCTCCCCGAGATGGTCGGCCATATACTCAACCTGCTTATATTTGATCGAGGCGCGCTCGGCGTTGGCGGCGAGCTGCTCCATATCGCTTGAATGTTTGCACTGGTCTTCGAGCTTCTGCACATTGACGCTGCGGCCGCCATTGAGATACCGGTCGAGAAGACGGTGTACCATCATGTCGGGATAGCGGCGGATAGGCGAAGTGAAGTGAGTGTAATAGTCGAAAGCCAGACCATAGTGACCGATATTCTGAGTGGTGTAGACCGCCTTGGCCATAGAGCGGATGGCGAGGGTCGAAAGGAAATTTTCCTCGCCGCGACCCTTGACATCGGCAAGCATACGGTTGATCGACTTATTGACCTCACGGCTCGATCCGGTCTCCTTGACCTTAAATCCAAATGTACGCGCGATCTTGGAGAGATCGGCCAGCTTGCCCGGATCGGGCATATCATGCACACGATAGACAAATGCTTTGGGCTTGTGCTTCCCTTCCGGGCGCCCCACAAATGTTGCCACGGTCTTGTTGGCGAGCAGCATGAACTCCTCGATCAGCTTGTTGGCATCTTTGCTCTCCTTGAAGAATACAGATACGGGATGGCCCTTGTCGTCGATGTCAAAACGCACCTCAGCACGATCAAATTCCACCGAGCCGTCGGCATAGCGTTCGGCTCGCAGGATCTTGGCCAGATCGTTGAGCTTGAGGATCTCGTCGGCATAGTCGCCGTGGCCGGTCTCGATGATATCCTGAGCCTCCTCATAGGTGAAGCGGCGGTTGGAGCGGATCACGGTGCGGCAGATCCGGGAGTTGTGCACCTTGCCTTTGTCGTCCATCTCGAAGATGCAGCTGAATGTGAGCTTATCCTCGTCGGGACGGAGCGAGCATATCCCGTTTGAGAGATGTTCGGGAAGCATCGGCACCACGCGGTCAACAAGATAGACCGATGTGGCGCGCTGCTGCGCCTCGCGGTCGAGCAAAGTGTCGGGCTGGACGTAGTGTGTCACATCGGCGATATGCACGCCAACCTCATAGCGACCGTTGGGCAGACGGCGGAACGAAAGCGCATCGTCAAAGTCCTTTGCATCTCTCGGGTCGATGGTGAATGTCGTCACGCCTCTCATGTCCTCGCGGGCGGCCACCACTTCGGGCGTTATGCCTGCATCGATTTTCTGTGCGGCGGCATCAACATTCTTCGGATAACGGTAAGGCAGGCCGAACTCGGCCAGGATGGCGTGCATCTCGGTGTTGTTGTCGCCGCTCTCGCCGAGTATATCGATAACCTCACCGATCGGACACTTCTCATCGTCGGGCCATGAGGTGATGCGGACGAGGGCTTTATCGCCAGTCTTGCCGCCGCGCAGTTTCTGGCGCGGAATGATGATGTCGGTGGCGAGATATCTCGAATCGGTCTTGAGGGTTGCAAACGAGCGCTCCACCTTCAATGTGCCGATAAAAGTCTGTTCCTTCTCCTCGACTATCTCGATCACCTCACCCTCCGGCTCAAGTCCGCGGCGCCGTGCCGCGATCATCACACGCACCTTATCGCCATTGAGAGCGTGCATCGAGTTGCTCTCGTCAATAGCGAGCGTCTCTCCGTCGGGTTCGGTTATGACGGAGTTCTTGCCGTTGGCGCGGCGCACAAATGTGCCGAGCACGATATTGTTGCGTTCGGGAGCCTTGTAGGAGCCGGGGCCCTGCTCGATAAGATCGCCGTCAAAAGCCATCGTGAGCAGCAGGGCCTCCACAGCCTTGCGGGCCGCCGGCGTCTTGGCATCAACGGCAAAAGCCACCTGCTTATGGTTGAACGAATTATTACCCTGACGGGCTATATAGTCGAATATTCGCTGGCGGAGATCGGCCGAGGTCAGTTTCGGGGATGAAGCGATAGCCTTATCCTCCTTACGCTCAGTTACTGTCCGCTTAGTCTTGCGGTTTATCTTTTCTGAAGCCATATCTGTGATGTGGTTATGAGGGAAAAACGGGGTGGATATACCCTTTATAGATTAAACGGCCTTATCCTCTATATTGTTTAGAGGTCTGATACCTGAAGAATGAATCAACAGACATCAGACCTCCGAAACCGGTATCGTTATCCTGCGGGAGGACGTTATTCTTATGCGTCGATATTGGCGTAGGTGGCGTTTGCCTCGATAAAGTCGCGGCGCGGCGCCACATCCTCACCCATCAGCATGGAGAATATGCGGTCGGCCTCGGCGGCGTCCGAAATATTCACCTGCTTCAGCAGACGCTTCTCCGGATCCATTGTGGTGTCGCGGAGCTCCTCGGCGCTCATCTCTCCGAGACCTTTGTATCGCTGCACCTTTGTCTTGTCGCCATAGGTGTCGATGAATTTCTGCACCTGGCCGTCGGTCCAGCAATATTCCTCCACCTTGCCGCGAGTGCACTTGTAGAGCGGCGGAGTGGCGAGGTAGAGATAGCCGTTTTCGATCACGGGACGCATACGGCGGAAGAAGAATGTCATCAGAAGGGTGGCGATGTGGGAACCGTCCACATCGGCATCAGTCATGATGATTATCTTATGGTAGGCGATCTTCGACACATTGACCTCTTTCGGATCCTCGTCGGTGCCGATAGTGACACGCATGGCACGGTAGAGTGAGGTGATCTCCTGATTGTCGAAGATGCGGTGGTCCATGGCCTTCTCGACGTTGAGGATCTTGCCTCGCAGCGGCAGGATGGCCTGGAATGTACGGTTGCGCCCCTGCTTGGCAGTTCCGCCTGCAGAGTCACCCTCGACAAGGAAAAGCTCGCAGTCCTCGGCCGTACGGCTTGAGCAGTCGGCGAGCTTACCGGGAAGGCCACCACCGCTCAGGGGGCTCTTGCGCTGGATCTTCACTCGGGCGTTGTAGGCGGCATGACGGGCCTGCGCGGCTATGATCACCTTTTCAACGATGGTCTTGGCCTGGCGCGGGTGTTCCTCAAGATAGTTGCGGAGGGCTTCGCTCACCGCCCCGCTCACGGCGCCCATCACTTCGTTGTTGCCGAGCTTGGTCTTGGTCTGACCTTCAAACTGAGGCTCCATCACCTTGACCGAAACGACGGCGGTCAGACCCTCACGGAAGTCGTCGGACGAGATGTCGATCTTGACCTTTTCGAGCATCTTGTTGTCTTCGGCATACTTCTTCAGTGTGGTGGTGAGGCCGCGGCGGAAACCGGTCAGGTGTGTGCCGCCCTCAATGGTGTTGATATTGTTGACGAAGGAGTAGACGTTTTCGTTGTAAGTGTTGTTGTATGTCAGTGCCACTTCTACCGGGATGCCCTGGCGCTCGGTGTTGAGATGGATCACATCGTTGATCAGGCTCTCCTTGTTCGAGTCGATATATTCAACAAATTCCTGCAGGCCGCGGGCCGAATAAAATGTCTCGCTTTTAAAGTTGCCTTCGGCATCCTTTGTGCGGCGGTCGGTGAGGGTAAGGGTTATACCTGCATTGAGAAAAGCGAGGTCGCGAAGGCGGTTGGCCAAAGTTGAATAATCATATTCAGTCACGGAGAAGATCGACGCGTCGGGGCGGAAGGTGATGGTGGTTCCGGTATGCGTGGCGTCGCCCGTGATCATCAGCTCCGTGGTGGGCTTGCCGCAGGAATATTCCTGGGTATATACCTTGCCGTCGCGGCTGATTTCGGCACGCAGGTAAGTGGACAGCGCGTTTACGCAGCTCACGCCCACACCGTGCAGACCGCCCGACACCTTATAAGTATCTTTGTTGAATTTGCCGCCGGCATGAAGCACGGTAAGAACCACCTCGAGAGCGCTCTTCTTCTCCTTCTCATGCATCCCGACAGGAATACCGCGGCCATTGTCGACCACAGTTATGGAATTGTCCTCGTTGATCACAACATCGATGTGCGAGGCATATCCTGCGAGAGCCTCATCGATAGAGTTATCAACTACCTCATAAACAAGATGATGGAGACCCTTCACGCCGGTGTCGCCGATATACATCGACGGGCGCTTACGGACAGCTTCGAGACCTTCGAGCACCTGAATCGATTCCGCGCCGTAGTCTTCGTTTTTTTCTTTAATATCTTCTGACATATTGGATGATATATACTTTGGGGAGTGGAGGAGAGGGCGCACATGGCGGCCACAGCACGCCAATCAGCTTACAAAGTTACAAAATTATTTCGTCTCCGCCAAAATCGCACACATTATAAATAATAATATGACCAGAGTTCTTCGGGAGCTCGGAGAACTCGGAGAGAGCAGTCCTTTCCAGCTCGGCGCGCCTATCTGATTTTCTTGCCATCTGGCGAAAAATGATTATCTT
>CAYWWE010000028.1:10351-23729 GCA_964461785.1 uncultured Bacteroides sp. | reverse complement strand
GTTGTGAGAAATAAATCATAGAAAGGAGGGGGATGTGCGAACACTTACGCACAGACTTGCGTTGATAAGATGAAGACGACACACAGACATCTGTCCGACTCGCCAACAATTCATCTTACGGTGAAAATCCACGGATCACTTCACCACCAAATCAACCTAACACGCATCATCTATCATCCTGTTATGATCAACGATAAAGTCATCCAGACAATCTATAAGAAATTCAGCAAACTCCCCGCTTCTCCCTACGACCTCAATATTGGTCTGCTTTTTTCTCCCGAAATGGACTGTCACAACATCTCCATCGACGGCGATAATGTGACTTTCGGTTCTATCCGGCCGGAATCACCATTTCATCAGATTGCCCTTGACCGCATCCATGCTATTCTTGATTTTGAGCGTCATATAGCTGTTGTGTTACCTGCATCCATCTTATTTTTACTCAAGGACAGCCCTAGCACACACGTTCATCTCAAGGCACTCAAACCAAATTTATTTGACCGCATCCGTTCCAAACTGTCGGGTGTCGAGGAAGAGTAATATTCAAGTCTTTTTTTTGTTTGAAAGATAATATGACGGAAGATATGCGTTTCCATCGATTGGGACTTCTGACAGGCCATGATGGAATGAAAGCTCTGTCGCAGGCCAGGGTTGCACTTTTTGGAATCGGAGGTGTGGGTAGTTGGGCGGCAGAATCTCTTGTGCGGTCAGGTATCGGGAGGATTGACTTGATAGATGCCGACATAGTGGGAGAGAGCAATATCAACAGGCAACTAATGGCGCTTTCCTCAACCGTAGGAAAGCCTAAAGCATTGGTGCTGAGAGATCGTTTGCTCGATATAAACCCTGATGCCGATATAAGGGTAAGGGTAGAGCGGTATACCAAAGATACTGCCCAATCTTTCGACCTCTCGCAATATACTCATCTTATCGACGCTATTGACTCACTTGCCGATAAGGCTCTCCTGATTCTGAATGCGACCTCTGTTTCCGGGCTTAAATTTTACTCTTCAATGGGCGCGGCTCAGAAACTCGATCCGATGAAGATCAGAGTGGATGAATTCTGGAAGGTGAAAGGTTGTCCGCTCGCGGCGGCCCTTCGCCGGAAATTTAAGAAAAGCGGTCTTTTGCCGCGTAGGAAATTCAAATGTGTCTATTCCGACGAACAGCCTGTGGTGCGCCACGCTGAAGTAGGAAGTGATCAATCGGGAGTAATGATGTATGACAAAGTGGCAGTCAATGGTGCAGTGTGTCACATCACGGCTGTCTTCGGCTTTATACTGGCTTCCCTTGTGATCAACAATATCCTCGGTAAAAACTGACTGGCCTGCTATCTGTCAGTAATTGAGTCCGGCATCAGAGCCGTGACAACCCGATCCAGCCCCTCCTGCCAGTTATAATCGAGAGGATCGAATGTGACGCAAACCGTTCCTATATGACGCTGGACGGTAGCCGACAGGCGTGGATCATAACTGCTCTGTTCAAAAAACACGTCTACCCCTTCATCAATAGCCTTGTCTATTGTGGACTGGAGCGAAATAAGCGATGTCTCCCGATGGTCGGCTGCGACGGATATCTGGCGTAGGCCGTAATCCCTCGCGAAATAGCTTAGTGATGGATGCCATACCATGAAAGACTTCCCGCTTACCGGTGACAACCTGCGGGCATATTCCGAATCGAGCGAATCGAGACGTGACAGCACTGAGTCAAAACGCTCTTTATAATACCCTTTTCCCTCCGGATCCATCACCGTTAGCGCCTCATACATATTCGAGGCAATGATCTTCATATTTTTTACAGAACTCCAGGTGTGTGGATCGACTCCATCGTGCGAGTGCCGATGATGATCATGATCATGCTCATCAGCGTGATGGTGCTCATGTCCGTGTGTCCCTTCAATAAGTGAGATACCTTCGGAAGTATCAACGCAGATGATGCCGGAGCGTAACTTCTTTGCAAGCTCATCTTCAAACGGCATATTGCCCATCTGAAACCATCCGGCGCTCTTGTCGAGATGGACCAGTGTCCCGATAGTCGGGTCAAATGTCTCCGGATCCTCACCGTTGGCAAGAAGCGAGTTGACAGCCACCCGATCTCCTCCTATCGCCTCCAGGATCTGACGCTGGGGCTCTATGCTGACTGTGAGGAGCAGGGGAGCGTGGGAGCCGCTTTCAGATTGATTTTTGCGGCAACCACAAATCAGTAGGGGAACAATTGCGAGTGAAAGGGCTATATACCTCATGCATTATAAAAAGTTAGGATGAAACGCTACATGATCCATACGATTTTGTAACGAAATTCTGACAAAATTAGTAATTTTTTAAAATCTTTTGACTATTTTTGTTGCCGAAAGAGCTTTTCAGGCTTCGGACAAATATTTATGTTCTATCACTTAAGAAAACAATTTTTATCTCCTGTAAGGAAGGTGACTGTCTTAATAGCTACGGCTATTATTTGTGCCGGTATCATATTTCCGGCTCAGGCAGATGTCATAGATGTCGAAGCCGTTAAGGAATGGCAGAAAAAACTTACGGAGGTCTCTACCCCCGAAGACAGCATATCAGTTCTCTACAATCTCTTTGATCTGACCAAACGATACGATCACGGAGTGTTTTCGGAGCCTCTACTCTCCATCAGTGAGCGTACAATGGATTATGATGTCTTTCTGGATGTGTTGCGTAAGGTGGCCAACAGAGCTGCCAACGGCACATCGAGCAATATCGCTACTCTTGACTCGATAATGGAGATTGTCAAGTCGGTTCCGGCTAATGACAATCAGCAGGAGACCTTGATATTTATCGAGGTAAGACGTCTGCAGGCTCGGCTCAACTCCATGAGCCGCGACGAGAAGTTTGACTGCCTCTATGAGCTTGTGACCAATTATCATGACGATCCGTCAAAGCCGCTATATACGCGGATCAGACCGTTATATCTGCTTACGGTAGCTCTCGGAAAGACTGTCGGCGGGGATATTTATCTCGACTACATGAACCGGCTTCAGATCCTGATAAATCAACTCTCGGATCCGGTCGGTCCGCTCACATCACTCTTTTACACTCAGGCTGCCGTTAGCAATACACTCAACGGAGAGCAGGAGAAAGCGGTGGAGACAAACAAACAGCTCCTTGACATTATCGACTCACTTCAGGCTCGCAACAGCGTCCACGGTTATCAGTTTGTCAATTATAACAATCACAGGTACGTGACCCTACGGAGGCTTCTTGCCAACTACCGGATGCTTACTCAGGATGAGATCGACTCATATTATTCAGAGTTGAGAAAGCTCGTGGCAGAGGATTCAGAAATAGCTGAGGAATTCAATACAGGAGCAAGATCGGAGTCATACTATCTTGTGGCCAAGAAGAAATATGCTCAGGCCATTCCCGTGTTGGAAAAAGCTCTGGCAAATGAGAAAAACGCCGGGTATAAACTGAATCTTCTCAGGATGCTTCTGGAATCATGCGAAGCTATTGGAGATTATGCAAAGGTATCGGCTGTCAGACAGGACTACATCAATGCCCTTGAGAAAAATCTTGCAACTCAGCAGAAAGAGAAGATTGCCGAACTCCAGTTGCTTCTTGATCTGACATCTGATTTCCGCGATCAGCTTGTCGAGTCGGAGACAAAATACCAGAGCAGTCTCCGTCACTATCGCACGGCTCTCTGGATTGTGGGAACAGCTGGCTTGCTTAGCCTCGTCTGGGCAATTTTCTTATCCTTGAAGACCAGGCGGCGTCACTCATGAAGTGGGGGAAGGAGATCAGAAGTGATAAGTCACTTTAATTCCTCCTCCCGGGTTCAGGCCACCGGGGTGTACCCAGAAGCAGCTCGAAATGTTGCATTCCGCTCCCTTGCGCTGTCGTTCGATGTCAGCGTGAAGCGGACACTCTTCTTCCTTACGCAAGTAGCCCGACACTTCATTGACAGGATCCATGATAAATGCTGCGATGTAGCCGAGAACCGGAGATCCGAGCACCTCGTAGCCATGGCTGACAATGTTGCGTTTCGCACGGTAGAAACATTCGCCTACCACTGCTCCTACCATAGGTGTCAAGAGCATATTACGTACTGACGGGCTCTCCTTCAAAGTCTCCGATTCATACTGCATCAGAAATGTTGACATCGCTACATTATAAAGGAAGGATCTCCAACTGCTGAGCCCGCTGCCGCGTGCGCTCATGTAGAGGGCTGTGCCGGCATACGATTGCAGGAAATGATGGTACATATACCGGTCATTAGACCACGAATTTCCCGCCATAGCGATGTCCTGCCAACTGCTCAGAAGGGGAGTGGAGAATGTTTTGCAGGAGCCTGAATTGAATCCACGAAAGATGGATATTGCCGGGGTGCATGATATATGCAGTAAGGGTCTGTTGACATTAAGGCTGCCCGACACCGGCACCGACATTGCGCGGGAGTATGGGAAGTCGTAGACAGAGAGGTCTCTCTCTTTGGCGAGGGAGGCCGGTGAAAGGTCATAGGCCGGTTCGGCACTCCTCAGGAGTGGTGCCGAAAGCAAGATTAACAATGCTATAATTATGGATTGGGCCTGCAACATCTCTGTGTGTTTAAAATAAATAAAGGTAATTAACGGCCGGACTATTCGTCCGGTGTTAATTACCTAACAATTATTCAGACCCTATAGTTTCTTGTCAGTGACAAGAAACAGCACGGCATAATGATTATTTCGCGGTGGAAAGATCCTTTATCGCTCCCGTGGCAGGATAGAAGCGCAGGGCTGCCGGAGCTTTCTTGTCAGTAAAGATCGATGGATCAAGGCCAAAGGTTATACCGTATTGAGCAACCTCCATCTCGCCACCAAATAATTTGTCTCCCTTATATGTAACTCCAACTCTGGCACGGCCTGGAATGGTATATGCTACACCGTTTTTGGGAAATTTGAGTTCTTCGCCCTTGTCATTGACAGGCATCTCGCCGCGTTCAATAATGTCAACCGTAATCGTGACCGGTTCGCCTGAAAGATCATCGCTGGCCACTATGCCGTCAAGAGGAGACAGGCGGGCAACGACGGCGCTCTGACTGTCACCTTCCATATCCCCGTCGGGTTTGAACGGAATGGTTTGGACAACAGTGGAGTGGGTTTCGGTCCCGGTAAACATAGCCGTGAGCGCAGCTTCCTGACTCGCCAGATTGTCAAGCACAAGCTGCATCGCTTTTCCGTCGGCTGGCATATTGTCTGACTGACCGGATATGATGTCGCTGCGGCTTTGGCGGAGCTCAAATATTCTTGAGGCGGCAAGCTCGGCGCGCTTGGCCGTGGATTGCGCTTTAAGCATATCCTCGGTCATGGCCTGCCGGGCTTCGGGGCGTTTAAGGATCGAAGGCTCAGCCTTCACCGCTACCGGTAGTGGATTCTCAAGAGGGTCGGGAGTGTAGTCGGTCTCCACATTAATGCTTACGGGTAGGCCGTCGGGTGTAAGAAGGATAAAGGGTGTGGATCCACTCTTGAATTTGATGAGGTAGCGCTCGGCATTGTCGCCGGGCGCCTCACCACGGGGATTGACCGTGACACTTTTCATGCTCCATTCCGTCGACGGTGACATAACAGGATCAATGCCGAGATATTTTTTTGAGTAGTTGTAAAACTCACCGGGCTCACGATCGATACGTTCGGCCTCGATAGTGACATCAAGGACTGTAGTGGGCAGAGTATATGTCAGGCCGAATTCATTTGCTTTGGTAGCTGTGAATTTCTGAGTCTGTTGCGCATCAGCATACTGCGTGGCGATGAACAGAGCCGAAACCAAAGCGGCGGCCTTAATTGGCGTCATAATTGTTTTGAAAATAATGGATTTAGCTATTTTTTAAGTTATCCCTGAAATTCATTCGCCCATTATCCTGAGCAATGCCTTACCGACACAGGATGCGATATCTCCGGCCGTAGTGCCGTAGATGCCGTTGGTCTCAGCCGCTATCTCGCCGGCCACACCATGAACGTATGCACCCAGTAGCGCTGCCACCTCCGGCTTATATCCCTGAGATAAGAAAGATACAATCACTCCGGTGAGCACATCGCCGCTGCCGGCTGTGGCCAGAGCCGGTGTGCCGGATGAATTGAAATAAACCTTACCGTCGGGGCGGACAAGGGCTGTGTAATGGCCCTTGATAAGTATAAGGATATTGTAGTCTTCGGCTGCTTTGATTGCCCGCAACAGACGTTCCTCATCGCTTGAGTGCTTTCCAAACAGTCGGTCAAACTCCCCGGCGTGAGGAGTGATGATCGAATGGTCGGGAAGCAGATCGAGAAGCGCCCGTTTCTGAGCAATGCAGTTGAGAGCATCAGCGTCGAGAACAACCGGATCCGTTGCCGATTTCAGGAAGGTGTCGATTGCTGAGATCGTGGCTTCGGCAGTCCCTATGCCGGGTCCGATGGCCACAGCCGAGTAATTGCGTGATGGAGGAATGGCAGTGATGATATTGTCGTTGGGATCAGCCGAAAACAATGCTTCCGGCACGGTGGTCTGCAACACCTCATAGCCCCAGGATGCCGAGCGGACGGTGAGTTTACCGACACCCGAGCGCAAAGCTCCTATCGCTGCAAACTGGGCGGCTCCCATCATGCCGTAAGAGCCGGCCACAATCAGCGCATGGCCCAGATCAGCTTTGCTGCAGAAGGGATTGCGCGGTTTGAGCAGACGCCTCATGCCGCTGGCATCAACTATCTGGAAATTGGTCTGCGTCCGCCTTATGGCATCGGCATCAAGTCCGATATCGAGCACCTTCCATTTCCCGACGAGATCTGCATTCTCTTTCATCAGGAATGACAGGCGTGGAAACTGGATGGCGAGGGTCAGATCCGAATGGATGATGTTGCGGTTGATAGCGCGCTGATTCCAGTCGCTGAACATACCCGACGGCACGTCGATAGAGACAACGGTGGCCCCACTCTCATTGATATATCTGACAAGAGACATGAAGCCACCCGTCAGACCGTCGCGCAGACCTGATCCGAAAAGTCCGTCGATTACGAGAAATGATTTGTCGAGATCTGGCAACGTGAAGGCACCTGTGACTTCAACAAGACGCACCCCCGGAGCATTCTTGAGATTGTCCCGGAATACTTTGCAGTCAGGCGACAGCTTGTCGCCGCCTATATTAAACAGGTAGACATCAGGCTGGAAACCTTTGCCCGCCAGCCGGGCAGCCACGGCAAGAGCATCGGCACCGTTATTGCCGGGACCGGCAAAGATGGCGGTGGGACGCGACTCCGGAAATAGCGACACGATCTCATCGGTCACTGCATCGGCCACTCGGGCTATCAACTCGGCCGAGGTCACTCCGCGCTCGATTGTCAAGCGGTCTATTGCTCTGATATCGTCGTTGGTAAATATCTTCATAATCAGTCAGAAGAGATAGTAAAGGCTGAACTCCTCGAAATTACTTACAAAGATACAAAAAATCTCAGGTGAAAATATTGGACGGGTAAAAATATTGAAAATCTTTTGCTCCCAATAGTGGATTTTTGTTAATTTTGCATGACATATTTCTTATATATGAAGCAAGACGAAGCTCTCGGCGACACTGTCGCCAACGGCAAGACAACAGTTACCTACAACGGCCTTACTTTCGTGCCTTTTATCTCTGCTGAGGCCATCAGCGGACGAGTAAAGCAGATCGCAGCTCAGATAAGCCGGCGCTTCGAGGGTCGGATTCCTCTTATTGTGTGTGTTCTGAACGGAGCATTCCCGTTTGCCGCCGATATATTCCGTGCCTTGACCATTGATGCGGAAATCTCGTTCGTGCGCCTAAAGAGTTATGACGGTATGTCATCTACAGGTGCTGTCAAGCAGCTGCAGGGTCTGACCGAGGATATCTCAGGCCGTGACATCGTGATCATTGAAGATATTATCGATACCGGACGCACTATGGCCGGATTGCTTGCCGATCTCGAGGCCCGCAACCCGAGGTCGTTGTCGGTAGCCACCTTGCTGTTCAAGCCCGATGCTCTCCTTACCGAGATCAAGCCAGATTATGTTGGCTTCGAGATCCCGTCAAAATTCATCATCGGCTACGGTCTCGATCTCGACGGACTCGCACGCAATCTTCCCGATATATGGGTTCTGTCGGAGCAGACTTCTGAGGGAAGTAACTGATCATTGATTTTTAACTTATTTCTTACGATATGCTCAACGTAGTATTATTCGGCGCACCCGGAAGCGGCAAAGGCACTCAGAGCGAGCGACTCATCGAGCGCTACGGCTTCCATCATATCTCTACCGGCGATGTCCTTCGCTCCCATATCGCCCGGGGCACGGAGCTTGGCCGCATAGCCGACGGTTATTGTTCTAAAGGCCAGTTGATACCTGACGACCTTATGGCCAATATTCTTGCTGACGTACTTGACAATGAAGTCGATCAGGGCGCTAAGGGAGTCATCTTCGACGGATTTCCCCGCACAGTTGCTCAGGCAGAGGCTCTTGACAAGATTCTTTCCGAACGAGGCCGTAAGGTAGATGTTGTTATCGGTCTTGAGACCGACGACGAGGAGCTCACCGCCCGCCTGCTCAAGCGAGGAATCGACTCAGGCCGGTCCGACGATAACGCAGAGACCATCCGCAAGCGGCTTGAGGTTTATCACACCCAGACATCGCCGCTGCGCGACTATTATATGGGCAACGGAAAATACCGTAAGGTAGAGGGTAAGGGGCATCCTGACGAGATCTTCACGGTAATAACCAAACATATCGACAGCCTCTGATTTCCGCCCGATCACGGGTTGTGA
This sequence comes from uncultured Bacteroides sp., assembly GCA_964461785.1. GTDB lineage: Bacteria > Bacteroidota > Bacteroidia > Bacteroidales > Muribaculaceae > Paramuribaculum. The sequence continues at coordinate 14,986 of CAYWWE010000028.1, read as the reverse complement.
CTTTCCGGTGTCACCGGATCCGAAGACTTAGTCTTACGGTTCCGGCCAGACACTTTGTCCCGCCATCTTTCCGCTCATGAAGAAATTTCTCATACCGGCTGCGTTGCTGCTCAATTCCATCATATCTATGGCTCAGGTAAACTGGACTCTTAATCCGGTAGGTGCTGTCTTTGCGCGTGAGAGCGGGGAGACCCCGGCCGGCACCTTCAAACTCTCCATCGGAGGCTATGAAGTGTTTACTATAGCGTCGTCTGACAAATCATTTCAGCCCGCCTCGCTCTATTATGGCCCTGACGGCGTTGATAAGCAGAAGGTCGACGCAATGGTGCCCGATGGAAAGGTGCCTACTTCGATGAACTGCTTTGTGGTCAAGACACCGGGTGGTTATGTAATGATTGACACCGGATTGCCTTCATCGCGCGGAGGGCAGACTATGGAGCATCTCAAATCGCTCGGGATTGATCCGGCTGACATCAAGACTATCTATGTCACCCACGGGCATTTTGATCATATAGGAGGTCTTGTCGATGAAAAGGGAACGCCAGAGTTTTCTTCTGCTGAAATTTTTATTCCGAAGGCTGAACTGGAATTTATGAGGGAGTCGATGCCGGATGCCACAAAACAGATTGAAGCGGCGTATGCCGGACGCATTACGTTGTTCGGAGCCGGTGAAATATTGCCAGACAATGTTCTGGCGATTGCGGCAGGCGGTCATACTCCGGGGCATACGGCATATCAGATCGGCAGCATGCTTTTCGTCGGTGATATAATGCATGGTCAGGCCATTCAGTTGCTTGATCCGACGATATGCGCGAATTTCGATGCTGACCGCGAGCAGTCAATAGCAACCCGAAACAAGATCCTTTCCTTTGCGGCAACCAACTCACTTACTGTGCTTGGAGCGCATATTCCGTGCAACGGCGTTATCTTCTGACACCCCGGAAAGATGGCAGAAGGGATAGGAACTCTTTCTGAGCTTAACTGTCGGGATAAGATGGTGGAAATCAATCCGGAGATAGCGTCATTGCTGGCCGGGAGAATAAATAAGCCCGATATCGACTATATTGTGACATGGATGGAGGGGGCGCAGGAGCGTCGTGATGCTATGTTGCAGCTCGCTGTTGCAGGCGATGGACGGATAAATGCCAATGCGCTGTGGTGTCTTACCCATCTGCGCCGGAAGCATCCGGATTGGTTGCAATCAAAGCGGGGGCTGTTTATTGATCGGCTCCTGAACACGGAATCGGTGTCGGTCAAGAGGATGCTTCTCCAGATGCTTAGGGAGCAGACTTTTGATCCCGACTCCATTCGGGTTGATCTTCTTGACTTCTGTCTGTCAAAGATCAACTCCGAGTCAGAGCCTTATGCCATAAGGGCTTTCAGTCTATATGTCTCATTTAATATGTGCCGGTTTTATCCGGATCTGATTGCCGAGCTTGAAGAGCGGATTTCGCTTCTCGGACATCAGCCTATGTCACCCGGGATGAAGTGTGCGGTTCGCACTGTCTCGCGGGCAATCCGGAGCATCAAGCCTTCGGAAACTCAATTCTGAAACGTGTCAGCGGTCTGCCTTCGGGAGCTCCCTGAGCGATGTGATCTGTGCGCAGGCTGAAGCGGCAGCCGTGTTGCCGCAGGATATCGCCTACCATCATCAGTCCTATTCCCTGACCTCCACGCTTGGTTGAGAAGAAAGGTGAGAATAGTTTCTCGGCAGCTTCCTTGCTGATCCCCTTGCCGTCGTCGGCAATCTCGATATGCGGAGCAGTGTCGGAAATAGTGATGCTTATCATCCCGGTTCCGTTACCCGAGAGGATGCTCTCCTTTGAATTCTTGACAATATTGATCATCACCTGCTCGAGAAGCACCGTGTCGGCTCTGACATAAAGCTCCTCAATGACTGATGGCTTGAAAGTGAGCTTGATTTCAGGACCCGCCAATCCCTCGAGAAAGGGGATCATCCTCTCGATCCGCTTGTTGAGATTGAGGCGGTCGAGTTTGGCAGCCGGTATCCTGACCACATCTGCATAGGAGGTTATGAACTCGCTGAGGCTATTGCATCGCTCGCTACAGCTTTCGATCGCCTCGGTCAGATCAGTCTCATCCTCCATGATCATGGCCAGAGTCTCCAGTATGGAGTTTACTCCTCCCATCGTGTTGTTCACCTCGTGGGCAATGAGCCGGATCACCTTGCCGTAGGCTTCTTTCTCTGCTTTCATCACATCTTTTGTCAGACTCTCCACAATTACGTATGGTCGTGGAAACCCCGATTCGAGGAAGTCGAGCCGGGAGATCCGGACTATATTGGTGTCGCTGAAGCGCATTGTTCGACTCTGGCCTTGTGGGGTTCCTGATATTGCACCGACTACTTCTCCGTCAAAATCGGTCAGCTTCCGGCCCCTCACGCTATCTTCATCCAGCTGCAGGAGCGACAGCATGGCAGGATTGGCCAGTGTTATCCTGCCGTCGAAGTCTAAGATGGCTATGCCCATGGGCGACGACTGAATAAGGAGCTGAAGGAAATTGTTCTGCTCGATATTGCGGAGGCGTTCCTCTTTGAGACGGTCCATCATGGAGTTGAATATCTCCACGAGGCTGTCGGCATCGCTCTGACCTACGGCTCTGAGCCGGCTCCCGAAGTCCTGCGCTTTCAGAAGATCCATACCGTTGTTGACAACACTGATCGGGTGGAGCAGCTTGACATAGAGAGTCCACAGAAGCAGCAGGGGAATCCCTGCGACAATGCAGGCTGATATGCGCACATCCATACTGGTCATGCCCCATATCCATTCAGGCTTGAGCACCCCGACCATCAGCAGCCCCACAAGCCATAAGACCAGGATGTTGAAAATCCACTTTGATTTCATTGCGCGCTCACTGTTTGTCCGGACTCATGCCGTATTTTTCGAGCCGCCGGTAGAGCGACTGTCGTGTGATGCCGAGAGCCTCGGCTGTTTTGCTCAGGTTGCCTCCATACTTCTCGAGAGTTGCCGAGATGGCCGAGCGCTCGATGTCGTCGAGTGTAGCGCCGTCGAGATTTAGCTTGGAGGGCTGAATATCTTCCTGCATAGCCGAAGTCTTGAAGTCGGCTATGTCGAGCCGATTGCCGGTGGTCACGATCATGGTGCGTAGCACCAGATTTTTCAGCTCGCGGATATTGCCCGGATAGGGCTGACGCGAAAGCCAGGTCATGGCCTCGGATGTGATCTCCGGGACTTCTCTCCCGAAAGAGTCAGCATTGATGCGGGCAAAATGGTTGACGAGGAGCGGAATATCCTCGCGGCGCTCGCGGAGTGGCGGCAGGCGGAGTGTGATGAGGTTGATGCGGTAATACAGATCCTCGCGGAAGGTGTGGTCGGCAACCATCGAGGTAAGATTGGCGTTGGTGGCGCAGATCACACGGATATCGACCTTACGCGGACGGCTGTCGCCAAGGGGCTCAAACGTATGTTGCTGAAGGACGCGGAGCATCTTCACCTGCGAAGCCGGATCGAGGTCGCCTATCTCGTCGAGGAAGATGGTGCCCGTGTGTGCCATCTCAAAGCGGCCCTTGCGGGCGCTGATGGCTCCGGTGAATGCGCCTTTGGTGTGGCCGAACATCTCGCTTTCAAACAGCGACTGCGATATGCCGCCGAGGTTGACCATCACGAAAGGAGCCTTGGCCCGCGGGCTGTTGGCGTGGATGGCCTGCGCAATAAGCTCCTTGCCGGTGCCGTTTTCGCCGAGAATCAGCACCGGTGCATCAGTCGGAGCAACGCGCTTCACCGTCTCAAGCACATCATTGAGTGCTTTGCTGCGGCCTATGATGCCCGAGCGGTCAAATGTGCTGCCGGTGTCGGCCGGGCGCGGCTCTTCCGTTTGCGGTTCCGTCAGCTTAAGGGCCGTCTCGATGCGCTGCAGAAACAGATGATTGTTCCAGGGCTTGGTGACGAAGTCATAAGCACCTGCCTGCATCCCTTCCACAGCAAGCGGGATGCTTCCCCATGCGGTGATGAGTATGACAGGAGTGGCCGGCTGGAAGATCTTGCATTTTCTCAGTAGCTCGATACCCTCCTCGCCGGTCGTGGCCCGCGAGAAGTTCATATCCATCAGGATGAGACGCAGGGGAGTGGTGCGCACAATCGAGAGTGCGTCATCCGGATTGTCCACCGCCATCACCTCATGTCCCGAGCGGCGGAGCATGACGCTCAGGGTAAGGCGGATTGACTTGTCATCGTCGACTATCAGAATCATACTGCAAATATAGCAAGTTATCAGGTTATACACAAAATCAGATACCGGAGGAAAGAGAATGTCCCGCGGAACGGGCCCGCGGGACACGAAGAGGAGATAACGATATGAAGATTATTTAAGGTCGGATGGTCATTCGTCGGCAAGCACTCGGGCCGGATCGACCTTCATGGCGCGCCAGGCCGGGAAGATGGTGCCGAGCACTATCATGGCTGCCATGAACAGGAAGGTGGCGAGGATGGTCACGGCCATGCGCAGCGGCTCGAAGTAAACCAGATACAACTCGGTATTGAGCTCATAGTCGGCAATGATAATGTCGATCACGGCCGCGGGTATGGTGGCGCACACGAGCATGAGCAGCCCCTCGCTGATGAGGCGGCGGAACAGATTGCCGCGATCGGCTCCGAA
>CAYWWE010000028.1:8054-10251 GCA_964461785.1 uncultured Bacteroides sp. | reverse complement strand
GCGGTCAACGAAGCCGTCCTCATGACCGGGGCGGACGCGAACCACAATCGTTCCCCAGCCACCGTTGTCGCGGTAGAAGTATTTGACGTTGTCGCCGATGCCTGCGTAGTCGCCCAGAGAGTTTAGATAGGGTATCACGGCACCAACACGTAGGGTCTTTGTAGTGTCATTTCCACGATAGAACTCATGCCCGATAAGCGACAGCGGGTCGCGGCCGGTGCCGTTGACGGCAGTAGCCGACATCAGTATATCACCCCGCTCGAGGATTTCCTCAAGCTGCTCGGGTGTTTCGCCGTTGAGGCCGTGAATATCAAACAACTTCATGGCATCCTTGTGTACTCCGGCATAGAATACATTGCGTGAAAGCCGACGCCCGGTCATCGGAATCCCTTCAGGAGCCTTGTCGCTCTCAAAATCCAGGGATTCGAGATTGAGAGTGTCACCCGGCATGGGATTTGCATCAAAAAGGGAGTTGGTACTCCAGGAGTTGTCGTAGGGTCGGCCTCCACCGCTCACCATAGCAGCATACTCAACATCGGGGTTGGTGCGCAGGCGTTCGAGAATCTTCAGGTTTCCATTCTCCATGGCCTTCCACCACTCGACATTATCGTCAGGCTCCTCATATTCCGGACTATTTTCAGGAATTGTTGTCAGATCCACAACATAGGTGCGCTCGGTGTTGCCCCAGCCGTCGGGCTCGGAAAATATTGAGATTTTAACGAAAAAGAAATCAGCGATATACCATATCACTACGCTCACAATGAGCAGTTCGAGACACAGCCATATATTGGAGCGCCATTCGTTGCGCAGCTGTCTGAAAAGTTTGCGTTTCATTTCTGATGACCATTAAGAGCGTTGACAGGATTGATTCTTGATGCGCGCAAAGCCGGAATGCCGGTGCTGATAAGGTTGAGCACGAAGCAGAAGAGCAGCACAAGCCCGAAGGTTGACCAATGGAACAGTGCTCCGAGGCTCACAACTGAATCTTTTACAAGATTGGCATTATCGGCAAACACCACCGGGCCCAACAGATAGGCGAAGAGAAGGCTGAACGCCAGACCGATAAGGCCTGCGGCGAGTGTGATGATGAAGTTTTCGACAAGTAGATCGATCAGAATGGAGCTACGGGTGGCGCCGAAAGCGCGGCGCACACCTATCTCGCCCACGCGGCGGCGGAGACGGCTCTGGGTCATACCTGCCAGATTGGCTGCTGGAACTATCAGCAGGATAAGGAAAATAATATAGCGCCTCTTGCGGCTACCCTCCAGGTCGGGCGATTTGCCCAGATCAATCCCAAGAGCATATTCCTCATGGGTGAAGGGTGAGCCCATAATGTCGATCTTGAAGTTTTGATCCTGCAAACCGGAGTTTATGGCTGCAATACGCTGATCTATTGCCGCGCGGACATCGTCTAAGTCGTCCTTCGATTCCAGAAGGATACCGGCCATGCCGTTGCCGGTGTACTGGGCATCCGGGCCATAGGTGGTCTTGAAGGGAGTCCATACTTGTGAATAAGCGTGAGTGGCCAGAGGAGTTACATCCTCCACCACGCCTATCACCCGACGCGGGATACGGTTGACCATCAGATCGGCGTCGATGGCAGCTTCGGGAGAGCCCCAGAAGCGGTTGGCCAGACTGCGCGAGATGACGGCAACCTTATCCCCCTGAACGCACTGTACCGAGTCATAAGGATGTCCTGCTACAAATGTGTGGTTGAAGACCTTCCAGTAGAGGTGGTCGGTGGCGCGTGTTTTGGTTTGGGTCATCGGTGTGCCTTTTATGCCGACCGATTCCGTATAAGGATTAATCTGATAGAAAGTATATGTCTCGATGCCGGGAAGGCTGTCGAGAATCTCGCGTGCTCCTCTGATCCCCAGGCGGCTGCTGCTTTTCCAACCGTTTTCATCGAGACTCACTCTCATTAAGCGGTCAATGTAGATCATGCGGCCTCGATTTGGTTCGGGTCCGAAAGGCTCAGTCTTTACCTGCTGCATCATCACCACAACCATGATAAGGAAAATGGCAAGAGCGGTGCCGAGCACTGTGACAGCCGCAATGAGCGGCTGGGCCTTCAGTTCATAAAATATTCTTTTCATTGCAAGTTAATTAGTTAATTCTTGACGATGCGGGCTATGTCGGCATCGATGCCGGTGCCGGTTTCGTAGTCCCACAGGGTTAGGGAACGGATCTGATAGAA
>CAYWWE010000028.1:0-7954 GCA_964461785.1 uncultured Bacteroides sp. | reverse complement strand
TGATGGCGCTCATGGCCACAGACTCCGATGCCGATAGGAAAGCGGCCTTGGCTTCGGCGTAGCGCACCGGCTCGATCTTGCGATCCCATTTGACGGTGTTTACGCCGAATATGGGCTGATTGAGAGTGAGTGCGACGGGGATTGACATGAAGCGATTGTACTTCTCGCCGTCGAGTTGCCTGAAATAGTCGAGTGAGGAGTTGAGCGACAGTGTACCACCCGTGAGCCATATCTTCTGACTCAGCGAGAGCTCGCCGTTCATCTGCAGATAGTTGTTGCGCACAAACGAGTATGTGCCGTCGCCGTCCATATATGCGCTATACTGCTTGTGGTATGAAGGCACGGTTGCCTTGAATGCCACTTCAGGCAAGAGGTCGGCCCGATAGGTGCGATACTCCCAGTAGGCAGTGCGCAGCTCGTTGAGAGCCACCGCCGCGTCGACGCTTTTGACTCGTGCGCGGGCAATGGCTTCGTCGAGTGTGAGGTGGAGCTGTTGCTGCGCCGTCACTGAAATTATGGAAGCTAAAAAGATTATGGATGTGGTGAGAAATCTCATGATAATCTATTGGTTTATAAGGGGAGGAGAGGGGAGGAGAGAGGAGGAAAGTTATTCGTCGGCAAGGGCTCGTGCCGGATCGACTTTCATGGCGCGATGAGCGGGAAACCAGATGCCGCCCACTATCATAAGGGTCATCAGCAGGAAGGTGACGGCTACGGTGAATATAAACCGTCCGGCCGAGAAATAGCCGTAGAAATACTGGTTGAGCTCATACTTGGCAATGATCCAGTCGCCCACAATAGCCAGCGGGGTGACTACGATGAGCAGGATCATACCCTCGCTAAGGAGACGGCGGAAAACCGAGCTGTTGGTGGCACCGCTCACCTTGCGTATGGCTATCTCGCCGATGCGCTGCTGGGTGCGGAACCAGAAGGTGCCGAGCAGGCCGAGAAACACGCTCACGAGCATAAACACCATGCAGGCGACATATTTGCGCATCTCCACCACCGCGTGGTGGTCGGCAGATATGCGCACATCCTCATAGCTCTTGATATCGGAGATGTAAGTGTTGCCGAAGGTGTAGAGGCGCTCGCGGTCGGCGTTGAATTTACTGATAAAGTCATGGTCGGCCTCAGGGCTCACGCGCACGTTGATTGTGCGGCCGGAAAGAATCTTGTCTGTACTCTCGTCGATGGCCTGGAACAGACTGATCGGGGCTCCGGCCTCGATGGTTGTTCGCTTAACGGGCTCCAGCACTCCGGCAATGCGGTAGTTTGTTACTGAGTCTCGATTCATGTGAAATATTCGGCCTACCACATCATCGGAGGTGACACCATCGATATTTACGGAACTCATATTAATCTGCTCCATATTGGAGTCATCGAATCGCGATATAAGCAGATCGCCCTTCCGGAGTGCTTCCATAAGCTCTTCGATGCTTACCGAGGGGTCGGACGACTTATACTTCATAACCTTGAGATGCTCGGGACTGCAAAAACGGGCGCCTACGCCTATCTCGAGCGTATCCTGCTCATTCCATATCCCATAACCCATAAAATTCTGCGAATAGGGTTCGGCAGCCATTGATACGCTCACAGCCTCAATACCGGGGCGCTGACGGAGTGCATTGACAAGGTTGCGCAGATTGGCGGCATTCTGATCCTTGGCATCCTCGCCATAGTCAATAAAGCGGGGATTTTCAGGCGCTACGGTACGGTAGCTGAGTTGATATACATGCTCGGAGTCGAAGCCTGTGGGCTCCAGACGCGTTGCGGCAAAAGCATAGATATAGTCGGCGATGTACCATACTATCACGCTGACAAGAAGCAGCTCCAGTGCGAGCCAGAAATTGGTGCGCCATTCGTTGGCGGTCTGGCGGAAAAGTTTTCGTGACATAATGATCAGCGTATTCTTGAGTTAATGGCATCGACAGGATTAACGCGCGAGGCACGCCATGCCGGGAAGCCGGTACTGATAAGGTTAAGAACAAAGCAGAACAGGAGTGCGTAGGCAAACATGCTCCAGTCGAGCAGAGAGCTGAACGACAATGTAACGGGCACACTGAAACGTGTCCAATAGCCGGCCGAATAGATAGCGTCAAACAGCAGCGAGCCGAAAATGAAGCACGCCAACAGACCTATGATGCCTCCAATGAGGGTGACGATGAAATTCTCAAGGAGAATGTCGTAGATCACCCGCGAACGGGTGCATCCGAAAGCGCGGCGCACGCCAATCTCACCAGTGCGCCGGCGCAGACGGCTACGGGTCATCGAACTGAGGTTGATGGCCGGGATGAGCAGGAGAATGAAGTAAAGAAACCATTGCTGGCGCTTCTCCTTTTCAACTCTTGAGTTGTCGGCTCCGGGAGTAGTGAATCTTGTTTCCTGATCCTTCGGGCCGCCTTCGAGGGTGAAAGCCATATCCTCGTCAAGATTGAGCCGGGTAGATATTATTTCAGCGCGTCGGTTGATTTCTTCTGAAATCTCACCGAAGAGGTCAGCGGACTCTGCTTTAACTATGCCCATATAAGACCCCAGACCCATAGCCGTCCAGCTATTGCTGAAATCAACGTTGGTGTTAAGAGCGATCCAAACCTGTGCATAAGCATTGTCGGTGATAGGCGACACATCTTTCGTTACACCGGTCACGGTGTATGGCACATCGTTTACCTCCACGACCTTCCCGACGGCATCTTCGGGCTTGTCAAATGCCTCCCGGGCAACGCTCTCCGTTATGACAACCTTTTTCAGCCCGGAGCTGAGATCAGCCTCGGTAAAGGGCTTTCCGGCGATAAAGGTTATGTCGAAAAGGTCGAAAAAGCGGTTGTCAGCCTCACGATAGTCGGCGAAGAAAGAGGGCTTACCCGGAGCTGCTATCAGGGCAGAATTGACATAGCTTCCGATCACGGCCACGGCCTCAGCGCCTTTGAGATCCGTGACAAGTTCATTTGCCGAGGGGTAGCTCAGGGCTGAGTTCGCACGCACTGAGCCATCGGGTTTTACGATACAGCCTCTGCTTACGTAGATCATGCGGTCGCGGGCGCTTTCGGGCGCCATAGGCATCACCTTGACCTGTTGCAGCATCACTGCTATCATTATCAGGAAGATAGCGAGCGATGTACCTATCACGGTTACTATCGCAATGAGCGGCTGCGACTTTATTTCATAAATGATTTGTTTCATTGGATAGGAAAATTAAGGTTATTCATCGGCCAGCGCGCGTGCCGGATCAACTTTCATGGCGCGGCGGGCGGGGAACCACACACCGAGCACTATCATCAATGCAAGCAGCAGGAAAGCAATGGCGGCACAGGAGATATACTGCCAGCGTGGAGGATCACTGAAGGTGAGCTCGACCAGGGATGCATTGTATATGACCCAGTCGGCAATGAGCGCGAGGGGTGTCACCACCACAAGCAGTAGCAGACCCTCGCCCATAAGACGGCGGAAAATCATGGCCGATGTGGCTCCATTGACCTTGCGGATGGCAATCTCTCCGATGCGCTGCTGGGTGCGGAACCAGAAGGTGCCGAGCAGGCCGAGGAAAATGCTGATCATCAGGAAGACCACGCAGGCCATGCGGTTGTTCACCAGCTCGCGTATCGACTCCTGATTGCTGCGGCGGATATTCTCTATAGGTTCCAGGTCGTTGACATACACATTGCCAACGGTGAGATAGGAGCCTATATGGCTGTCGATCCATTCGGTAAACTCGCGCTCCATGCCGGGAGTAACACGTACCAGAATTTCTTGGACAAATTTGGGGGGCGTTCCACCTTCCTCACTCATGTACCGGTAGATCATGGTGCCACCGAAAGCCGACTCATAGTCGTTGCGTCGCTGCGGCGGAATCACTTTCACGGGTGCCGACGAGCTCCCGTCTTCGCCGTAGCGGTATCTCCAGTCGTCGGCAATATGCTCTGGAGCACGGTTGTAGATCTCCTCCTCGTCATCAAAGGTGTTTGAAGACACAAGAAATCCATCCTGACGGAGAAAATCAGCAAGCTCCTCGGGTGTCTCGCCATTGTAACCGTGAATATTCATCACGATAGGATAAGAGGGGGAGACGATCTTGGTAACGAAGAAGGCGGTGTAGGCGCTGTCGGGATTGTCGGTGCGCTGAAGTGTCACATTCTCCCCGCTACGGTTGTAGTTGTAAGGGATACCGTTGCGCGACAGGGATAGAGCCTCCACACCGGGCGCTTCGCGCAGGCGGCGTTGCATCTCCACAAAGTCCTTGTCGAGCGACTCCTCGTCGCCACGCTCCTCGATGTAAGATGCACCTTTGGAGTTGACAATGGCGTGGCCAATGCGATAGACGCCGGTAATGTCATAGCCGGGCGACTCGGTGAGTTGCCACAGGGTTGAGAACACCGTTACCGACATATACCATATCACCACACTGACAATCAGCAGCTCTACGGCAAGCCATATGTTCGACCGCCATTCATTTAGAATCTGTCTGGGAAGTTTTCTTTTCATAATGATTGAATCGGTCGGGTTATTAGTGGTTGTTGCCTGAAAGAGCTTCGACAGGATTGACACGCGACGCGCGCCATGCCGGGACGCCCGAGCTCAACAGATTGAGCACGAAGCAAAAGATCAGGGCATAGATGAGAGTAGTCCAATTGAAAAGCATGGTAAAGCTAACATTGCTTACCGACGATACAATGCCGTAGGTGGGGGTTTTGGCATTGCAATAGAGCCATGCGAATATCACGCTCAGAACGAAACCTACAAGGCCGCCAATGAGGGTCACTATAAGGTTCTCGCCTATCACATCGGCTATCACCCGGCTCCGCGTGCAACCGAAAGCGCGGCGCACTCCGATCTCGCTCACGCGGCGGCGCAGACGGCTCTGGGTCATAACCGAGAGGTTGATGGCCGGGATGAGGAGCAGGATCAGATAGGTGAAGCGGCGCTGACTGCGTTCATGCTCCGCATCGGGTGTAGTGTTTGAGCCGTGGGGGATTATGTATTCCTCCTCGCTGTATGGCTGATTGTGGTAAACCAGTTCCCAGTTTTCGGTAGCGAGGCCTGAGCTGAGAATATTCACCCGGCGCTCCGTCTCGGCCTTGAGGTCGGCGAGATCGGTGCCCTCCTCTGGCAGCAGATGGGCAACGAAGGGTCCGCTATACCGGTGGCCCCAGGTCTCGTTGCGTTTACCTAATGCCGTGTATGGAACATAGACCTGGGAATAGGCATTTCCGGTAATCTTCGACACGTCGCCCACCACGGCCACAACCTTGTAAGGGACCTGGCCGATAAGGATTTCACGGCCTATGATGTCTGTCGAGCCGTAGAGCGCGCGTGCCACTCCCTCGGTTATCACGGCCTCGTTGAGGCCGGCTTCGGAGGCGGCGTTGTCAAACGGCTTGCCAGCGAGGATCTTGAAGTCGAAGATGCGGAAAAAGGCATCGTCAACACCGCTGAGGTCGATACTGTAGGGTCGGCCGCCGGCAATCTGTACATCTTTGCGCAAACCTTCATTGAGAACATAAGAGATGTCGGCCACGCCGGGCATATCTCCGTAGAGCTCCTTGAGGTAGGCGAGCGATGTTCCCATCGACTGCTCACTACCCTCCTGTTCATTTATTCCGACAAGATGGATATACTGCCCGTGGACCACCCTGTCGCGGTGACTCTCGGGCGATACAGGCACCACCATCACCTCCTGCAACATAACCACCACCATGATCATGAAAATGGCAAGGGCTGTGCCAAGCACACTCACGGTGGCTATGACAGGCTGTGACTTCAGTTCATAAAGAATCTGTTTCATCAGACTGGGCGATATTATTCAACCTGTCGACCGTCGAAGAAGCGGATGATGCGGTCGGTCTGACGGGCCTGCTCCTCGTTGTGTGTAACCATGACGATTGTGCGTCCGTCCTCCTTGTTGAGACGATGCAGGAGATCCATCACTTCGGCACCCATCTTGGAGTCGAGGTTACCGGTAGGTTCGTCGGCGAGGATTATCTCGGGGTTGCCTACAATAGCACGGGCAATGGCCACACGCTGGCACTGACCGCCCGAGAGCTGCGAAGGCATGTGGCGAAGACGGTGGGAGAGGCCCACGCGCTCAAGCACTTCCTTGACCAGTTTCTTGCGCTCGCTGTCGCTCACGCCGCCACGATAGATGAGGGGCAGCTCAACATTGTCCATTACGTTGAGCGATGGGATAAGGTGGAAGCTCTGGAACACGAAGCCGAGATTCTTGTTTCGGAAAGCTGCGAGCTCGCTGTCTTTCATCTTGCCGGTGAGAGTTCCTTCGATCTCAACGGTGCCTGAGGTGGGAGTGTCGAGGAGGCCGATGATGTTGAGGAGGGTTGATTTGCCGCAACCCGAGGGACCCATGATCGATACGAACTCTTTCTTGTCTACGTCGAGGTTGACATTTTCCAGTGCGAGAGTCTCGATTTCGTCAGTGCGATAAACCTTGTTTACACCTTTGAGAGTGATGATAGCCATGATGATAAATTGATTTGATGATTGTTATTGTTTTTATTTGTTTGTTTTCTTATTGTCGTTGAGTTTGAGTTTGGATGAGTTGCCGTAGCCGCTCATGTCGGAGATCACCACGCGGTCGCCCGGCTTGAGTCCGTCCACAACCTCCACATATTCGTAGTTGCTGTCGCCGAGACGGATCTTGCGGCGCTCAAGTTCGCCCTCAGAGGTCACGACAAATAGTTCGTAGACCGACGGGCCCTTGAAATAAGGTCCGTTGGGGATGCGGACGGCTTCGTCTTTGATGTCGCACATCACATAGACATCGGTCTTGAGCCCTGAGCGGAGACGGGCGTTATCGTCGTCGTTGAGAGTTACGGTGAATGCTATCACACCGTTTTTGGAGAGCGGGGTGACATTGCTGACCGTACCCTCAAGTTTGTCACGGCCTATCTTGACAATGGCCTTGGAGCCAACGCTTACGCGATCGCCGTAAGCATCGGCTATCTCGGCGTTGACCTTGAAGTGGGAGAGATCGGAAATAACCGCCACTTTCTCGCCCTGGCTCACCTGTTGGCCGATCTGATTGTTGATGAATGTGAGGGTGGCCTCGCGCGGAGCGCGGATGCGTGCGTCCTCGAATGTGCGCTGTTTCTCGGCAAAGTTTTTCTCGAAGATGTCGAGCTCGAGACCTTTCATCTTGAGGGCGGCGTCGCGCACCTGACGTTCGTTTTCGAGTTGCTTATGGAGCTGTTCGAGCTCGAGGCGACCGGTGTTGTAGGCCAGTTCGGCCTCGCGTACCTTCTCGCCGGTGCCTGATCCGAGCGAGTCAAGGCGGCGCTCATTGTCAACCTCCACTCGCTTGCGGTTGACATCCATCTCCTTGATCTGCATCTGCATCTCGAGATTGGAGAGATAGGTGTGGTTGTTGAGGCGTGTCTGTTCGAGGTCGTACTGCTTCATGCGACGCTCGTCGAGGAGCTTGTTGATTTCTGTCTGGGCCGACTGAAGGTCGAGCAGTAGCAGCGGAGTGCCCGGCCCCACACTGTCGCCCTCGCGGGAATAGACTTCGACAATGCGCGTGGATATGGGCGAGTTGATTATCTGCTCGAAGGCCGGGACCACAGTGCCACCGGCATTGACGGATGTTTCGATGGTGCCACTGTCGGCGGTCGCTATATTGAGGTCGGATGAATTGACACTCTTGCGCATGATCGACAGCAGAATGATTATCACTATTATAAATCCTGCCGCTATGCCGCCCCACTTGATGATGCGTCGGCGTTGCTCCTTACGGCGCTGCTCTTTTGGTATTTCTCTGTCCATTGTCGGATAAAAATTTAAGCGTAACTATTCATAAAATAATTATGGCATAAACCGTGCCAAAACCTCAGTTGGCTGGCAATCAAAGAGGTAGATCTGTGGTGAGGTGTACGGAATCGGACATTTCTTTAAGGTCGGACACTTTCGACGAGAGGAATAGACATAAAAAGAGGAAAGAGACGGACAC
>CAYWWE010000027.1:0-24069 GCA_964461785.1 uncultured Bacteroides sp. | reverse complement strand
AATTTCGTTTTTCAAAATAAGATGTCGATATTGATGACGTACCCGGCAATATTATGCCATTGCCGGAAGCACCATACCGGATTTTGCGTATCTTTGCAATCGTAGTGAAAAACAGCATCCGAAATGAGAATTGTTTACGAGGATAACCATATCATAGTTGTCGACAAGGCTCCCGGCGAAATCGTTCAGGGCGACAAGACCGGCGACACCCCTCTTGTCGAAACCGTGCGCCAATATATCAAAGAGCGCTATGCCAAGCCGGGCAATGTGTTCTGCGGCGTTGTCCACCGTCTCGACAGGCCGGTGGGTGGCCTCGTTATCTTCGCCAAGACATCCAAGGCTCTCTCGCGCCTCAACGAAATGCTGCGCCGGGGCGAGATACGCAAGACCTACCGCGCCCTGACCCGCAACACCCCGGATCCTGCCGAAGGACGTATCGAGAGCTATATCACCACCGTCGAGCGCAACAACAAGAGCTATTCGTCGCCCGTGGCTAAGGAGGGTGCCAAACTATCTTCACTCACCTACCGCGTCACAGGCCACACCGACCGCTTCACCATCGTAGACATCAATCTTGAGACCGGGCGCAAGCACCAGATCAGGGTCCAGATGGCGTCGATAGGCTGCCCCATCCGCGGCGACCTCAAATATGGCGACAAACGCTCGAATCCCGACGGATCCATCTCCCTTCAGGCCTACCGCCTCCGGTTTATCCATCCGGTCAGCAAGCAGCCCATAGATCTCACCGCCCCCTGGCCTGACTCCTGGCCTGCTCCTGCCGAGGGTGTCACCCTTCCGGCCTGCAATGAGTGATTTACTCACTTTTGAGTATTTCCGGGGCTGATCAAAGGCAGTAATTTTGCACCGGATAAAAAACTTATGACAAGGAGCGATGACCGCAGGCCGGATCAAGAGAGCCGCGGACAGCTCCGTCGCAAAACAAGAAATTTCCTTACAGAGATAGTGAGGCGCTTCTGCGGGCAGTTTGAGAAAATAGCCCTCCGGAGCGTCTCTCTCGTTTTCTTATCTCCGGATATGCGGCGTTATGGATCAACGTGTTGCGGACTATGCCGACAAAAAACTTGCGGTTGCTTCAAGGATTTTTCATTTTTTTAATGTATCTTTGCAATGTCCGTGACAACATCTTGTGTTTTACGGGCGCCATTCTTACATAATTGCCTTTCCGACAATGAACTATAGCTTTTTAGACTTTTTGGGTCTACTCGGTTCCGTATGTCTGTTCCTCTACGGAATGAAAGTTATGAGCGAGGGCCTGCAGAAAGCTGCCGGCAATCGTCTGCGCAACATCCTCGGCGCCATGACGCGCAACCGCTTCACGGGCACTCTCACCGGCTTCTTCATCACCGCGCTCATCCAGAGCTCATCAGCGTCTATCGTTATGGTGGTGAGCTTTGTCAACGCCGGACTCATGACGCTCGGCCAGTCAATGGCCGTGATCTTCGGCGCCAATGTCGGCACCACATTCACCGCATGGATCATCTCGCTGTTCGGATTCAAGGTTGATGTATCGGCCTTCGCCATCCCGCTCATGGCCTTTGCCGTCCCGCTTCTGTTCTCATCGAAAGGCCGCAACAAGTCGATAGGCGAATTTCTCATAGGTTTTGCCCTGCTCTTCCTGGGGCTCAACATGATCTCGCAGTATGTGCCCGATCTGCAGAGCAATCCTGACATGTTTGCCTTCCTGCGCCATTACGCGTCGCTCGGATTCGGCTCGGTAGTGATCTTCATGCTCGTAGGTCTGGTCGTGACGATGATCATCCAGTCGTCGGCAGCCACCTTCGCCATCTGCCTGATAATGTTCTCAAAAGGATGGATCGACTACGATCTGGCGTGCGCCATTGTCCTTGGCTCGGCCATAGGCACCACCATCACTCCTATACTTGCCTCCATGAGCGGCAACATCGCGGCCAAACGCACAGCGATGGGCCATCTCATCTTCAACATCTTCGGCATGGTATGGTGTCTGGCGCTATTCTATCCCTTCGTCCACATGATTCAGGATCTCTGCGAGGTTCTCAACATCGGTAATCCCGACGAGCTCTACAAATTTGTCAACAACCTCGAAGCCACCGATCCCGAAGTCTACAACAACCTCTTCAACAATTCCCTCCCCTCGAGCCATCCGGCCTACGGCCGCGTAACGGCTGCCCTACAGTCGCTCGCCGGAATGCAGGTAAGCGCCTCGATCGGCCTGTCGGTGTTCTACACAGTCTACAAGCTGATCAACCTCTCGATCATGATATGGTTCACAAACCTCTACGTCAAGATCGTCGAATGGCTCATCCCGGCCCGCAACAAGGGCGAGGAGGAATTCAGCCTCACCTACATCCGCGGCGGCATCCTCTCGGCATCCGAGCTCAACATCACTCAGGCCGAGAAAGAGATCCATGTATTTGCCGAGCGCGTAGGCAGGATGATCGTGATGGCCCGCGAGCTCGTCCACACCAAAGAGGACTCCGACGACTTCAACAAGCTCTATTCGCGGCTTGAGAAATATGAGGAGATCTCAGACCGCATGGAGATCGAGATTGCCCACTATCTCAACCGATGCTCCGAAGGCCGCCTGTCAAACACCGGTAAGCTGCGCATCGCCGCCCTCCTCCGCATCGTCAGCGAGATCGAGAGCATCGCCGACTGCTGTCTCGGAGCAGGCAAGATCCTACTCCGCAAGCAGCAGAGCGGAGCAGAGTTTACCGAAGGGATATACACGTCGGTCGACACCATGTTCGACCTCGTGGAAGGAGCTATGGACAAGATGGTCAAACTGCTCGTCAATCTCGACAACATCAGCTCCAGCGACATAGTGACCTCCTACAACCGCGAGCGCGAGATCAACAACTACCGCAACCAGCTCCGCAACACCAACATCGAGAATATCAACAACAAGATCTACGAGTATCAGGCCGGCATCTACTATATGGATCTCATATCCGATCTGGAGCGCACCGGCGATTACATCACCAATGTTGTCGATGCAGTGAAAGACATTTCCAAGGCATCCGCAACACATTGATTATCGATGTCTCATCATCCGGGAGGTCATTATGGGGATCCCGGTTACTAAGACAACACAATACCGGCACAATCCTGCAACAACCGATCGCATTTTCAGAACTTATTTCTATATTTGCTTTCTCTTAAAAGGGTATAATTCTTGCCTGAGCAACCTGATTTATCACATTACTATCTTTCTTCCTTCCGCCGATGTGGCGTGTGATTTATGCCATCTTTCGACTCCACCAATAAAGACCGCATCCTGATTGTAGACGAGGATCTCATGTCGTGTGAGCTTCTGCAATTCAAATTTGACTCCGAAGGCTTTCAGGCCGACATTGCCCACGACGGGCCATCGGTGCTGGCCATGAACCCGGCTCAGTATTCGCTGCTGCTCATCGACCTGATGGGCAACAAGACTATGGACGGATTTCAGCTCGCCTCGCGACTCAAACGAAATGCAGAGACCTACAACACCCCATTCATCTTCATCTCCCGCAAGGCATCGGAAGATGATATCGTGAGCGGTCTCGACGCCGGAGCCGACGATTATATCCCCAAGCCCTTCTCGGCGCGCGAGCTCGTGGCCCGGGTGCGCTCAGTCCTCCGCCGGCGTAAGATGATGGCCAAGCGCCGCATGAGCAATGTCATGACGTATGAAGGCCTCCAGATAGACCTCGGCACCGGACTCGCGGCCATCGACGGACAGCAGATCAAGCTCTCGCGCACCGAATTTCTTATCCTCGCACTCCTGCTCCGCCACAGAGGACGATTCTTCACCCGCACCGATATCCGCAACGAAGCCTGGGACACCGACGACGCCAACGACGATGTGAGCGAACGCGCCGTCGACACCAACATCTCGCGTCTGCGCAAGAAACTCGGCGAATATGGCTCGCACATCATCAACCGTCAGGGCCACGGATATGCCTTCCTCGAATAAGTCACTCATCCTCCCCTGGTCTTCCGACCCCGACCTCGGCCTCGAAGCGGGATGCGACGAAGCAGGCCGCGGTTGTCTTGCCGGGCCGGTCTGCGCAGCAGCCGTCATTCTTCCCGCCGGATTCACCTTGCCCGGACTGACCGATTCAAAAAAGATCTCTGAGCGGCACCGATCCGAGCTCCGGACAATTATCGAGCGGGAGGCTCTCGCGTGGGCCGTTGCATTTGTCGACGCTCCGGAGATCGACCGCATCAACATCCTCAACGCATCGATCCTGGCCATGCACCGCGCGCTCGACGGCCTGTCCATCCGCCCCGACGCAATCGCCGTCGACGGCAACCGGTTTAAACCCTACCGCAGTATTCCCTACAAGACAATAGTCAAGGGCGACGGAAAACTCGCCAATATCGCAGCGGCCTCCATTCTCGCCAAGACCTACCGCGACGAGCTGATGGACCGTCTGGCCCAAGAATATCCAGCCTACTCATGGGATGTCAACAAAGGCTATCCCACAGCGGCTCATCGCGCTGCAATAGCATCATCCGGCCCCTCACCCTATCATCGCCGCTCCTTCAGACTCCTGCCCGATCCCTCCCTTTTCTGAGTCACCTTTCGCTCCCCCGGCAGCAAACCTTTCATTCTTCCCGAGTGTTGAGCCTATATAGATCTGACATTCATTAGCTCTGCTTGTACGCTACATTTCTCACATCAACTAAAAATGAAACACATTGCTCCCAACATACAGTATATCGGTGTAAACGACGATAATCTCCTCCGCTTCGAAGGTCAATTTCCGCTCACTTCCGGCATTTCCTACAACTCTTATTTCATTGACGATGACAAGATTGCCATTGTCGATGCCGTCGACAGGCGCAGGACAACACAGTGGCTCGACCTGCTTGAAGGTGCCCTCGGCTCCCGTCAGCCCGACTATATTATCGTGCATCATGTGGAACCCGACCACTCGGGCAGCATAAAGGCCGTCCTCGACCGATATCCCGGTCTGAAGATAGTGGCCACTCAGAAGGCCATCGACATGACAAAGGCTTTCTTTGAAGATCTCGACCTGACAGACCGCGCCATAGCCGTGGCCGACAACGACACCCTCAGCCTCGGCAAGACCGCACTCCGCTTCCTCACCGCTCCCATGGTGCACTGGCCCGAAGTGATGGTCACCTTTGATGAGACCGACGGCATTCTTTTCACAGCCGATGCCTTCGGCTCATTCGCCCAGTCAGGGTCTACCGAGGCATGGCCCGGCGAAGCCCGCCGCTATTACTCCAATATTGTGGGTAAATACGGCCCGAGCGTACAGAGCCTCCTGAAAAAGATCGGCACCAAAGAGATCAGGACAATCGCTCCGCTCCACGGCCCCGTGCTCACCGACAATCTCGACGCCTATCTGTCACTCTACGACCGCTGGAGCCGATATGAACCGGAAGCCGATGGGGTATTCATAGCCTATGCCTCGATCTACGGAGCCACCGCCGAGGCCGCACGCCTGCTCGCATCCCGTCTGCGGCAGCGCAATGTTGAGACCGTGCTTTGCGACATCACGCGCCACGACGTGTCTTATGCGCTGGCTGAAACATTCCGCCTGAGCAAGATCGCACTCTGCTCCGTCACCTACGATGCAGGGCTGCTACCCGCCATGCACGCCTTTATCCACCACATCGCAGCCAAGGGCCTCAGAAACCGCAAGGTAGGCCTGATCGAAAACGGATCGTGGGCTCCTGTGGCAGGCAAGATCATGACCGATATGCTCAGCCAGATGAAAGACATGACAATTGTAGGCCCTAAGGTAACGATCCGCAGCAGCGTGCACCGGAGCGACCTCCAGTCGATTGACGCCCTCGCCGCCGCCCTCGCCGAAGCCTGACAATCCTACCGCATAGCATCATTATCCCACCATGGCCACAACCTCAGCAACCCACCGCTCCGCCAAGTCCATCATAAGAGACGTACTGAAGGTAATAGTGCCGCTGACGATCTCGGCGGGTCTCGTGATATGGCTCTTCCATAAAGTTGACTATCACAAGGTCGAGGCCATAGTCCGTCAGGGTGTCGACTACCGATACATATTCGCCATGATGGTAGTGACAGTCCTCTCCCACATAATCCGCGGCATACGCTGGGGCATCCAGCTCCGGGCTGTCGGAGTTCCACGCATGACTCCGGTTGCCGAGAGCGTCTCCATCTTCGGCGCCTACGCGCTCAATCTCGTATTCCCTTACCTCGGCGAGGCATGGAGATGCATCTTCGTGTCGCACCGCGAAAACTTTAAGCTCTCAACAATTGTAGGCACAGATTTAGGCGATCGCGCGTCAGACGGCATCATGATCAGCCTCATCACCCTGCTGGCCGTGTGGGTGGCCCATCCCGCCATGCTGCGCTTCCTCGACCACTACAAAGTGGGCAAGACCATCGAGCACACCCTGACCGACGGATATATGATCCTATGGATAGCAGGAGTGATCGCCGTTCTGGCGGTGACAGTCTATCTCCTGCGCCACACCCGCTTCATCACCTCGGCCAAGGCATCCTGCCTGCGGATATGGAATGGCTTTGCCGTGCTCTTCCACCTCAACGACATCTGGCTCTACCTCCTGCTCACCATCGGCATCTGGACCTGCTACTTCTCCGAGACCTATCTGTGTCTCTACGCCTTCCCGTTCACCCGCGAGCTGATCCACACCCCCGGCACCGCCTGGGGCCTCATTCCCGGCCTGGTGGTTTTCGTATTCGGGTCGTGCAGCATGATCGTGCCGTCAAACGGAGGTCTGGGTCCGTGGAATCTCGCCGTAATGTTTGCCCTCAGTCTCTATGGCATAAGCACAGCCGAAGGCGCCGCCTATGCCATGCTGTGCTGGTCGTTCCAGGCCATCACACTTATCGCACTCGGCATATTCAGCGCCTTCTACATCAGCCACACAAGCCGTAAGAGCAAGGCTGTCAGCCCTGCTGCATCGGAGTCATGTGATAGCCAAGGGCATTGAGCTCCATAGCCATACCGGCCAGATAGAGCTGATGCAACGCGGCTATATAGCATCCGAGAGCAGCCTCGGTGCCAGGCTCTACCTGCTCGTGGCTCAGTTTGCCATATACGCGTGAGGCACACTCAGCCACCAGTTCGGTGACCTTCTCGGCAGCCTCGCCGCTATATCCCAACAGATCCTGCACCACGGCCTCGTCCATATTGTCATAGCCACGCTTGTCGCGCAGCTTTTCATAGAGATCTGTCTCCTTGTCATACTTGACCCAGTCCGTGTCCCAGTAATAGGCCATTGCCATGCCTATCAGCATCATCCAGCCGAGCGACACAACGGGATAGTCCTTAAATTCACGGGCGCCGTCGGGCATATAAGCGCGGGCAATCTCGCCCCACTTATCCTCAACATCAGGACACTCGGGCACATGGCTGTCGAGGGCCTCCTTCTTCTGAAGAAAAGCTGTGAGATCCTCACGCACCTTTTCTTCAAACTGTTTTACAATTTCCTTGTTGTTGTCCATAACAAAAAAAGTATTATTATACTGTTGTTTCTGACAGACTAACAATCGGCTCGCTCCGATGGTTTTTGACGTCGGCGGCGGCACCCCCTCCCTCAGTTATCTCACTGCGATCTTGAAAGCCGACAATCCGGCACGCAGGATATATAGACCGGGACCCGGGAGCGCAACCGCCTGCCTCCCTCCTCTACCCGACAAGACGCGCCGTCCGTCGGAAGCTAAGATCTCAAACTCCATATCGTCTGTCATTCCCTCCATGATCAGAGTCCGGCCGTCGACCCTGACGCCCTGTTGCCCGATCTGATTCAGCGATGCCTCCGCAGCATCAGTCACCTTGACCCGGGTCACAGCAAAAATACCCGACCCATTCTTACGGAAATAACGGGCCGTGACAACCGCGTCGCCACACGTCACCGCCTCCACAATCCCCTCAGCATCTACCGCCGCCACTTCCGGATTGCTTGATGTCCATCGCACCGGACTGTCCGAAACGCTGTCGGTCTTCACGATAGCCCTGAGTCTCACATTCTGACCGATCTTCATTCTCACACTGTCAGGTTCGACCGTGATATACTCCGTGCCTGTCGGCTTCACGACAAGCCCGACACTACGGAACACCCCCGATCCATCGGTGGTATGAGCGGAGATAGTGACCGGGCCCTCCGACCTTGCCTCCGCAAGTCCCGTATTCCGGTCGATGGTCGCCACGTCGGGGTCAGACGAAAACCACACGACCGTCCGGTCTGTAGCATCAGTCGGCTCCGGATATGCCAGAAACTGAAGAGTGGTGCCAACCTCAAATTCATAAGCGGGAGTAGTGGTAAAGATCGTTATGGTCTGCACCGGGATGTCATCGCTGGCGGGGGCAACACCTGCTCCCGACACAAAAAATATCAGTGCGGCAAGAGCCGGCAGAAGTCTTGATCTCATGCTTTGCGGGTTCATTATCATAGATTTCGATTACCTTGCAAATATAGGCATTATTATGGAGCAGCAAAATAATCCCGACCCATATTTACGAATCATCTCCGGAGCAGGAGAGATTGGACTTTTTCGGAAAAGATTTTCCCGTCGGGGAAATTCGCGCTCACGAGCAAACTGTTTTTGTTTCTCATTGGTTATATTTGCACACTCTCTTATGTCCGGGCTAATCACGTGTTGCCCGAAAAATCCACAATCATTCATCTACTGACGTGAAAACGCTGACCAAATTTTATACCGGTATCGCCGTGACAGCCGCTGCCCTTGCAGGCTGTGTGGCCGAATCTTCAGCCCAAAACAGATTTCCCGACGCCATATATGCCACCGAAGGGGCTCAGGCCGATGCCTCACCCCTCACCCTGAGCCTTGACTCCTGCAGGGCCATGGCAGTGGCCAACAACAAGCAGCTGCGCATCGCCTCGGAGCAGGTGCGCGCCGCAGGCTACCGACGCAAAGAGGCATTTGCCGCCTATCTCCCCGGCATAGATTTTGCCGGAGGATATATGTATAATCAGAAGAAGATCTCAATTTTCGACTCTGACCAGATGCTGCCCGTCAAGAACTTTGACCTCCAGAGCCAGAGCTATCAGTTCAGTCTGGTCAAGAATCCCATCACCGGCGAGCCCGTCAAGGCTCCCGACGGATCATATATCCCCGATCAGGTTGCGCTGATCCCCAAGGAGGCCATGGAATTTGACATCCACAATGTGTTTTTCGGAGCAGTGACCCTGACCCAGCCCATCTATATGGGCGGTAAGATCATTGCCATGAACAAACTTGCCGAATATGCCGACAAGGCGCAGAAAGCACTTCGAGATAACACCGCCGACGACATTGTCTATGCCGTCGACGCAGCCTACTGGCAGGTGGTCTCGCTCCGCGCCAAGCAGAAACTGGCGGTGAGCTATGTGGCCCTTCTCGACTCGCTGCGCCACGATGTGCAGTGTATGTTTGACGAAGGTGTGGCCACCAAAGCCGATGTCCTCTCGGTCGAGGTCAAGCTCAATCAGGCCAATGTCGATCTGACCAAGGTCAACAACGGCGTGGTGCTCTCGCGCATGGCTCTTGCCCAGATATGCGGTCTGCCGGTCGACACCCCCGTCGATCCCGCCGACAGCGATCCCGCCGTCTGCTCGCAGCAGATCCAGCCGGTGGCGACCGACTACAACATGGCCGACGTCTTCTCGCGTCGCGACGACCTGAGAGCGCTTTCATTTGCCGTCAAGGCCGGCGACCAGCAGAGCAAGGTTGCGCTCTCGTCAATGCTTCCCAATCTGGCCCTTGTAGGCGCCTACGAGTTTTCCAGCCCCAATATGTTCAATGGATTCAAGAAGAAATTCAACGGACAGTTCTCGGTAGGAGCCATGCTCACCATCCCCATCTGGCACTGGGGCGGAAACTACAACAAGTATCGCGCCGCCAAGAGCGAGGCACTTGTGCGCCGTCTGCAGCTTGAGGATGCACGCGAGATGGTCACCCTTCAGGTGCGTCAGTCGGCCTTCAAGACCCGCGAAGCACTGAAAACCCGCATCATGACAGAGAGCAATATGGCCAAAGCCGACGAGAACCTGCGCCAGGCCCGCCTCGCTTTCCGGGAGGGTATGATGACCTCCGATCAGGTGATGGAGGCACAGACAGCATGGCTCAAGGCCGGCAGCGAGAATATCGACGCCGAGATCGAAGTGATGCTCTGCGACACATATCTCTCCAAAGTGCTCGGACTCCTCGACTATTAAGCTAATCCCACGCAACGAAAAAAAACTATACAACATAATCCGTCAAGTTAACACACCCACATACAGCCATGGCTGACAATATGCAATCCACCAACCAGACGCCGGACTTCTCTCAGACCCCGGCACAGAAAAAAGAGTCGCGCGCCATCAATGCCGCCCTAATCCTTGTAGTGGTAGGAGTAGCCGTCCTCGCTATAATAGGCTTCTGCTTCCTCCGCGAGCCCGACCAGATCATCGAGGGTCAGGCCGATGCCACCTCTGTCCGCATCGCCGGCAAGCTCCCGGGGCGAGTGACCGAGATCTTTGTGAAGGAGGGTGATATGGTAAGCAAGGGCGACACCCTTGTCCATATCCATTCGTCGCTTGCCGAGGCCAAGCTGATGCAGGCCGAAGCAATGGAGACCGCAGCATCGGCCCAGAACCGCAAGATCGATCAGGGCACACGCTCACAGATCATCACAGCGGCCAAGGAGCTTCTTGCCCAGGCAACCGCCGCCCGCACCATCGCCGAAAAGACCTACCGCCGCATGGAAAACCTCTACAACGAGCAGGTAGTGTCGGAACAGCGCCGCGACGAGGCCAAGGCAGCCTACGAGGCCGCAGTGGCCGGCGAGAAAGCCGCCGAAGCCCAGGTGTCGCTCGCTCAGCAAGGCGCACAGAGCGAGGACAAGGTCAGCGCAGCCTCGATGGTGACGGTTGCCAAAGGCGGTGTAGACGAAGTCAACGCCGTGCTTGAGGACCAGTATCTCACCGCCCCGTGCGACGGTCAGATCGACCAGATCTATCCCGAAGAGAGCGAGCTCGTGAGTCTCGGCTCGCCGATCATGAGCCTCCTCAAGGTGAGCGACAAGTGGGTCACCTTCAATGTGCGCGAGGAGCTCCTCAACGACATGAAGCAGGGTCAGCGCATCAAGATCATGATCCCCGCCCTCGACCGCAAGGAGACCGAAGCCGAGATCTTCTATATCCGCGACATGGGCAACTACGCCACCTGGCGCGCCACCAAAGCCACCGGCGACTGGGACAGCCGCACATTCCAGGTAAAGGCCCGTCCGGTTGAGCAGCTCCCCGATCTGCGTCCAGGCATGACCGTGATCTACCGTAAATAATCCGTTCCTAATAATTCAAAAAAAAATCAACACGCAATGTCTCACCTCCGAAGCGCAATAGCCTATGGATACCGACAGCTCATCTCGCGGAAGATCTATTTCGTGCTGATGCTGATAGTGCCGTTGGCAGGAGCCTTTTTCTTCGTCGATCTCATGGACGAAGGGCTGCCGCTCAAGGTGCCTTCGGCCGTGGTTGACCTCGACCATTCATCTCTCTCGCGTCAGGTGACGCGAAATCTCAAGGCCGGCGAACTGATCGACGTTGCCGAGATGCCCGAGAGCTACACCGCTGCTCTCGACCTCGTGCGCCGGGGCAAGATCTTCGGATTCTTCCTCATTCCGGCCGACTTCGAACGCGATGCCTTAGGCGGCCGCGATGCCACCATAGCATATTATTCAAACATGACATATTTCGTTCCGGGCACCCTCGCTTTCAAGGGGTTCAAGACTCAGGCGGTCACAACGGCCGGCGGCCTCGCCGTGGCCTCGCTCACTGCCATTGGTGTGCCGGAAAGTATGTCGGGAGAACTGATCAACCCTGTCAACTTCGACCTCCGCGCGCCCGGCAATCCCTGGCTCAACTACAACATATATCTCTCCAACTCGTTTATCCCGGGACTGCTCGCGCTGCTCGTGGCGCTCGTCACCGCCTATTCCATTCTGGCTGAGATCAAACACGGCACCTCCCGCCGGTGGCTCGATGCCTCAGGCGGCTCCATGATCACCGCCCTTCTGGGCAAGCTCATTCCGCAGTTTATCATCTGGACGATAGTGGGCGTGGCCATACAGGCCTTCCTTTACCGCTTCAACCATTTCCCGATGAACTGCCCTGCATGGCACATGATCCTCGCCATGATCCTTCTGGTCATCGGCTCGCAGGGATTCGCAGTGATAGCATGCTGCCTTATACCCAATCTCAGGCTCGCCGTCTCCCTGTGCTCCCTGACCGGCATCCTGGCCTTCTCGATCGCCGCATTCTCCTTCCCGGTCGATCAGATGTATGGCGCCATAGGCATCTTCAGCTATATCCTGCCTATCCGCTACTACTTCCTGATCTATATCGATCAGGCGCTCAACGGGATTCCGCTCTATTACTCTCGCGTCTACTACATAGCGCTCCTCATCTTCCCGCTTTTAGGTCTGCTGGGCCTCGGGCGTCTGCGCAAGCGCTGTCTCAACCCCATTTATGTTCCCTAAGTCTATGAATACGAATAATCCCGATACAGCCGCCCGACGCCCCATGAGCTGGTGGCGCTCCCTGCTGGCCGTCTGGCGCAAGGAGTATGGCTTCGTGTTCCACGATGTGGGTGTCATAATCTTCTTCTTCGGACTGCCGCTGCTCTATCCGCTTGTCTACACACTGATCTATAATCCGGAGACAGTCAAGGAAATGAAGATTGCAGTAGTCGACCAATGCCGCACCGCCCGCAGCCGCGAACTCACCCGCATGGTCGATGCCACGGATGCCATATCCGTCTTCGCGCAGCTCCCCACCGTCGACGAAGCCCGCGTGATGGAAAACAATCATGAGATCTACGGCATACTGTATATCCCCTCCGACTATGACAAGAAGATAGGCCGCGGCGAGCAGGCCAACGTGGTGTTCTACTCCGACATGAGCCTCCTGCTCCGCTACCGCGCTTTCGTGTCGGCCCTCACCGATGTGCAGCTTGCTCTGGGTGCCGACATACGCACCGAAAGCATGGACCGGATGGGCTCCCTGGCATCGATGATCTCCACGCCCCAGATCAGTCAGGACTCTATCATCATAGGCGATCCTACACAGGGCTTCGCGTCGTTCATCATCCCCGGCATCATCATCCTCATCCTTCAGCAGAGTATGCTTCTGGGAGTGACGATGCTCGGCGCTGGATCGTCGGAGCGCCGACGCCGCAACGGCTACTACGACCCTCTCTCAGTCCCGGCTCCGCCCACAGCAACCATCATCGGTAAGTCGCTGTGCTACATAACCATCTATCTCCCGCTGGTACTCTATGTGATCCATCTGGTGCCCGAGATGTTCTCGCTCCCTCATGTGGGAGATGTGTGGAGCGAAGTGCTCTTTCTCATGCCCATGCTCATATCAACCTCGTTCCTCGGACTGGCCCTGAGCGTCTTTGTCACCGAGCGCGAGAGCTCGATGCTCGTGATCGTATTCACCTCCGTGTTCCTGCTCTTCCTGTCGGGTCTTACATGGCCGCGCTATGCCATGAGCGGCTTCTGGACCCTCGTGGGCGACTGTGTGCCCGCCGTGTGGGGCATGGAAGGCTTCATCCGCATGAACTCCAACGGATCGACCCTCGGAGAGGAGAGCCACGCATTTATCATGATGTGGATCCTGTCGGCTGTCTACTTCGTGCTGGCATGGCTGCTCGTCCGCTACCGCGACCGTTCGCGCCGTCTGGCCGCAGGCATACTGCCGGGCTACCGCGACTGATCCCCCGCCCCCGATTAAGCATAATCATCAATCCATTTACACCGGCAGCGCCGCGACCACTGATTGGCCGCGGCGCTGTTTCGTTCTTTTAACATTGTCATCTTCTGGATCTTCAATATTTTTATATTATCTTTGCGATTCAATATCTATCCTATCTCTTCCAGTAAGGAACATCTATCAATATGTCTGAAAATATAACCCGGCGCGAAGCCCTGCGCCGCATTGGCTTGGCGGCCGGCGCAGTGGGCTCCGCATCACTGTTTGCCGGATGCCACCCGCAGTCGGCCGACGGGAATCAGGCCGGTTCCACTTCATCCTCCGCCCCCGCAGGCAGCATGACCTACCGCAAGAACAACAAGGGCGAAGATGTGTCCATCCTGGGCTACGGCTGTATGCGCTGGCCCCTCATTCCCGCTCCCGACGGTGAAGGTGAGGTTGTGGATCAGGAAGCCGTCAACAGTCTCGTAGACTATGCCATAGATCATGGCGTGAACTATTTCGACACCGCGCCCCCATATCTCCGCGGCATGTCGGAAGAATCAACCGGCATAGCCCTCAGCCGCCATCCCCGCCAGTCATATTATATAGCCACGAAGATGTCAAACCACGGCATCGCGCGCAACACCGACGACCCGAAGGAGATCTACAATAAATCGGTCGAGATGTACCGCAACTCGCTCAAGAAACTCCAGACCGACTATATCGACTATTATCTGCTTCACTTCGTGGGCAGTGCGGGAGTGCCATTCTTCGAGAAGCGCTTTATCTCGTCGGGGGTGCTCGACTTCCTGCTCAAGGAGCGCGAAGCCGGACGCATCCGCAACCTGGGCTTCTCCTACCACGGCGATGTGGATGTGTTCAACTATCTACTCTCCCGCCACGACGACTGGAACTGGGACTTCGTGCAGATTCAGCTCAACTATTCAGACTGGCACCACGCCTCGGGCATGAACTATCCCGCCGACTATCTCTACCACGAGCTGGAGAAACGGTCGATACCCGCCGTGGTGATGGAACCGCTCCAGGGCGGTCGGCTCGCCACACTCACCGACAATCTCAACACCCGTCTGAAGCAGCGCCGCCCCGAAGAGAGCATAGCCTCATGGGCGTTCAGGTTTGCCGGCACCCCGCCGGGCATCCTGACGGTGCTCTCGGGCATGACCTACAAGGAGCATCTGGAAGATAATCTCAAGACCTATTCACCGCTCGACCCGTGCACCGACGAGGAGCTTGCCCTGCTCGAAGACACAGCCATCAAGCTCAACGAATATCCCACCGTGCCGTGTAATAATTGCAACTACTGCATGCCGTGTCCCTACGGCGTCGATATTCCCACCATCTTCCGCCACTACAACAAATGTGTCAACGAGGGCAACACCCCTGCCTCATCGGGCGATCCCGACTACAGGCGCGCCCGCAGGGCCTATCTCGTGGGCTACGACCGCAGCGTGGAGCGTCTGCGGCAGGCCGACCACTGCATCAACTGCGGACAGTGTAAACCTCACTGCCCCCAGACCATAGATATCCCGGCCCAGCTGGCACGCATCGACGGTTTTACCGAGAAGCTCAAACAAAACCTCCTCTGACATCTCCCATCACCCCTCCCGACACATCATGTTACGCAAAATACGCATTGTCCTTGCCCTGATCTTCTGGCTCGGCATCACTCTTCTTTTCGTCGACTTCACAGGGGCTGCCCGTGTATGGACAGGCTGGATGGCAAAGATGCAGCTCATCCCCGCCATACTTGCCGTCAATGTCGGCGTTGTCCTCCTGCTGCTCGCGCTCACGCTCCTGCTGGGGCGTGTCTACTGCTCGGTGATCTGTCCGCTCGGTGTGACTCAGGACATCGTGGGCTGGCTTGGGCGCCGGGGCAGTCAGCGACGCCGCTACAAATACTCATGGTCGCGGCCCGTTACATGGCTCCGGCTCGCGGCTCTGGCTCTTTTCGTCATAGCGCTCGTGGCGGGCATCGCCGTAGTGCCGGCCATCATGGAGCCCTACAGCATCTACGGCCGCTTCGTCAGCTCCACCTTCGAGCCTCTTGTGGTCTTCATCAACAATCTGCTTGCCAAGTCGGCCGAAGAAGCCGGCAGCTATGCCTTCTACACCACCGAAGTGCGTATGCGCAGCTACATAGTGGGCGGCATAGCGCTCGCCGAGATCATAGTCATCGCCATCCTCGCATGGCGCAATGGCCGCACATGGTGCAACACCATCTGTCCGGTCGGCACCATTCTCGGCTATCTCTCCCGCTTCTCATGGCTCAAGCCGGTGATCGATCCATCCCGCTGCGTCAATTGCGGCCTCTGCGCCCGCTCATGCAAGGGCGCATGCATCAACTACAAGGCTCATGAGATAGACTATACCCGCTGTGTGGCCTGTATGGACTGCATCGGCACCTGCTCCCACGGAGCCATAAGCTACACCGTCCGCCGCAAAAGCGCACCCGCGCAGACCGACGACCGCTCAAACCCGACCGACGCCGGACGCCGCGCTTTCCTGACAGGAGCTGGGGTGCTTGCCGCCACAGCTGCGATGAAAGGGGCCGACAAGAGTGTCGACGGTGGCCTCGCAATCCTTCTTGACAAGAAGATACCGGCGCGCAAGACCCGTATCGCGCCGCCGGGAGCCGTCAGCCTCAGCCATCTCCGGCAGCACTGCACCGCCTGTCAGCTATGCATCTCCTCATGCCCCAACGGAGTTCTCCGTCCGTCGACCGATCTTGCCACATTCATGCAACCCGAATCATCGTATGAAAACGGATTCTGCCGACCCGAATGTACGGCCTGCGGCGATGTGTGTCCCGCCGGTGCCATCACCCCCGTCACCGTCGAGGAGAAGACAGCCATTCAGATAGGCCATGCAGTGTGGGTCCGCGACAACTGCGTCCCGCTCAACGACGGCGTTGAGTGCGGCAACTGTGCGCGCCATTGCCCCGCCGGTGCCATCACCATGATCCCCTCCTCTGCCGAGGATGAAGCCTCGGTGAAGATACCGATGATCGACACCGAAAAATGTATCGGTTGCGGAAAATGCGAGTATGTGTGTCCCTCGCGTCCGTTCAGCGCCATATATGTCGAAGGACACGAACGTCACCGCGAAATCTGACCTGCACAGCCATGACCCCAACCGACCTCTCATCTCTCGTGAAGATTCTCCACACGCCCGACGCCGGATATACCCTCGTCGTAGCGCCCGCAGACAGCACGGCGCCCCTGACATTCTCCCGCCGCGGAGTCAGCGATCTCATCGATCTGCTCGATAATTCGCCCGCACTCCTGCGCAATGCCTCGGTGGCCGATAAAGTGGTGGGACGCGCCGCCGCTGCCATCATGATTCTCGGCGGAGTGGCCCGGCTCCACACCGATGTAATAAGCACCCGCGCGCTCGACCTCTTTGCGGGCCATGACATCGAAGTGACCTACGACACCGTCACCGACTATATCCTCAGCCGCGTCGGCATCGGATGGTGTCCCCTCGAATCAATATGCCGCAACCTCTCCACCCCGGCCGAGTGTCTCGGCGCCATACGTTCATTTCTCTCCTCCCGATTCTCAAAATAATCTATTCAAGACAATGCAGACACTCTTCATAGGCGGCCTCGGCCTCCCCGAAATACTTCTTATCGCTCTCGTCGTCCTGCTCTTTTTCGGCGGCAAGCGCATCCCCGAACTCATGAAAGGCCTCGGCAAAGGGGTCCGTTCATTCCGCGACGGAATGAAGGATATCGAGCGCGAAGCCAACGGCACCGACGACAGCGCTGCCAAGTCGTGACCCACGAAGCCGTCGCGACGTGACTTTCTGGGATCATCTCGACGAGCTGCGGGCGGTCATCATCCGCAGTGCCGTCGTAGTGTTGCTCGCCTCCATAGTGGCCTTCATCTTCAAGGACACTCTGTTTGACATTGTCCTCGCTCCGCGCGAGGACACATTTGTCACATACCGATGGCTGTCGGCGCTCTCCTCGCTGTCGGCCGCAGCACCGGAGCTCGACCGCTTCAGCGTCGAACTCATCAATACCGGTCTGGCCGGCCAATTCATGATCCATGTCAAGACCGCCTTCTGCGCCGGCATCCTCGTGGCCTCGCCCTACATCCTCTACTGTCTTTTCGCCTTCATTTCGCCGGGGCTATATGCCGACGAGAGGCGTGCGGCCGTAGCGGCCATAGTGCCCGGCTATGTCATGTTCATGCTCGGCGTGGCACTGAGCTACTTCCTTGTCTTCCCCCTCACATTCCGCTTCCTCGGCACCTACGCCGTGGCTCCTGATGTGGCCAACCTGATCAGCCTCGACTCATATATGTCCACACTCATTGTGCTCTGCCTCTCGATGGGGATTGTGTTTGAGCTTCCGGTCATTGCGGTTGTCCTGGCACGCATCGGCCTGCTCGGAGCCGCTCCCATGAAGCGTTTCCGCCGTCATGCCATAGTGGTGATTCTCATAGCGGCTGCGATCATCACCCCGACATCCGACATCTTCACCCTGCTGGTTGTGTCGCTGCCGATCTGGCTCCTCTATGAGATCTCGATCCTTCTTGTGGCTACATTCAGCCGCAGCCGGTCCTGAAAAAAACAGATTCGGGAAAATCCCGTGTGAGAGACTTTCCCGAATCCGTGAATAGATGCGATTTAAATAGCCTGACTGACTGCGGTCACTCATCCTTTTCCGACACGGCAAAGGCAAAGCGATTGCGCATCACGAATGTGACGACGATGTAGACCGAAAGCAGGATAAGGCTTACGAGGAATGCGAAGGTGTTTCCGGCCTGGACATGGAATAAATCGCGGAGCACTCCGATAAGGAAGGGCGACACTACGATTGCCAGATAGTTGGCCGACAATACAAACGACAGAGCCATCGTTGCCTTGCTTCCGCTGACAGCACACTTGCTCGCCTTGTCATAGATCACAGGCTGGCAGATACCGTAGCCGAGACCTACGAGGGCGGCGCCGATACACATGGTGACCGAATCGGGACAGAACACAAACAGAGCCTGTCCGGCAGCCATCATCACGGCCGACCAGAAGAATGTGTAGCCCTTGAGTATCTTAACGAAAAACGGAAGGAAATAGCCCGGGAGCAGGATGAACAGGAAATAGATGGCTGTAATGGTGCCCGACAGCGAGGGGCTCCAGTGGCGTTTTTCAATCAGGAAGGGGCAGTAGTAGGATATGGAGATCGACGCGAAAGTGATGAAGAAATACACGGCTATCAGCGCCCAGATGCGGTTGACATACAGTCCGCCGGCAACCTTCTCTCCGGGAGCGGGCTTGGCTGCGGGCTCGGTCTGAGCTGCTGCCGTAGACGTAGTGTCGTTCACTTCCGAACTCCTGGTCACGTTTCTGAGCCAACCGGTGAGAAGCAGAGGGATCAGACACACCAGATAGACAGCAAAAGGAAGGTGCCAGTTGCCGTGGCTGAGCCATCCCACAACAAAGGTTGCCACTACAAGAGCCGAATTGGAGATACCCGACTGGATGCCCATCTGATTCATGCGGTAGGTGCCGGTAAAGGTATCGGCGATAAGGCCGGTGGAGAAGGGGATCAGCAATCCGGCGGCACATCCGAGCAGACAGCTCACAACGATGAGCGATGCCATGTTGCGGGCAAACAGATAAGCCACCGAGCACGCCGTGAAGAGGATCAGGGCGCCGGTGATGATCGACATCTTATGCCGCGTGAGCGACAGCTTGCCCGACATCAGCACAAACGGGATGATGAGCAGATTGGGCAGCGCCGTCAGGAGCTGTTTCTCGATCTGAGTGGTGTGTGGAAAGATCGTGGTCAGTGTCCCGAGCATCGGCGTCACCGCCAGGCCGGGGAGATTGACGATCAGTGAAATCGACATGATGGCGCAATAGGTCATCAGTGTCATCGGGGATTTACCGGTCTTGATCATGGCTGAAACGTATATTGACAGGCACGGATTTCTCTCCGTGCCTGTCGGGTAAAACACTTTCGGTTACTTTGTGGATGATTCAGTTGGTGAGGGTGATGGCGATTCCGCTGTCTGTCCGGCTTCGGCCTTGGCGTAGTCAACGAATTCTGCGGCATGGGGATTGCCTTCATTTTCGGAGGCAAATTCCTCAGCGGCTGCCACACGATCCTGCTTGGCCTGAGCCGACTCATCCCAGTGGAAGGGCACGAACGAGGTGCCCATGGCATTCCACGACGGTTTGCGGAACCGCAGGATGATAAACGGCACTACGACAAAGAAGATCGTTCCGATGATCAGCACGGAGAACCATACGCTTGTCGATCCCATCGAGATCTGGGCCGGAGGGAAGAAGCTGAACACGAATGCCAGAGCGGAGCCTAAGAAGCCTACGCCGCCGATGAGCCACATCATGCCGTTGCCGCTCTTGCCGAGACGATAAGGACGGGGAGCCTTCTTCATCGAGTATCTGAGCTTGATCGACGATGCAAACATGAGCATATATGCTATCAGGTAGAGGATGCAGGTGAGCTGCGACAGGATCTGATAGAAGCTCTGCACCGAAGGCATCAGCACCATGATGAATGCAAGGAAAGTCACCACGATACCCTGGACGTAAAGGATATTTTTCTGCACGCCGTTCTTGTTGGTCTTCTGGAAGAACTTGGGCAGATAGCCGGCCTGACCTACGGCAAAGACACCCTTGGAGGGACCTGCAACCCAGGTGAGCACACCGGCAAGCACGCCGAATGCGAGGGCTATGGCAATCACGGGCGAGAGCCACTTGATGTGGAGCACGCTGAAATAGTTGTCGAATCCTACGAGGAGGCTCTGCACGAGGTTGATATCCTTGGCAGGGATGATCACACCTAAGGCGTATGTGCCGAGGATGAAGATGGCCACTGTGGCCAGAGCGCCTATGATCACAGCCTTAGGATAGTTGACGGTCGGGTTCTTGATTTCCCTCACATGAATGCCGCTCATCTCCATACCTGCATAAAACAGGAATATCGACACTGCGAGCACGATATTGTTGAAGTTGGTGAAATCGGGAAGGAAGCTACCGTGCCAGTTCATCTCGGAGTGGCCGCCGGTGGCAAGATAAACTATTGCGCACACCACAAGCAGACACACCGGAATGATGGTGCCCACTATGCCGCCTATCTTGGAGACCTTGCCGACCCATCCCATACCCTTGAGGGAGATGAAGGTGGCTATCCAGTAAATGGCAAGCACAACGGCTATGGTGTAATACTTATTGGCGGCAAGATGAGTGTCGTAGATATGGTCCATGCCTATGAACGCGAGCGACACGGCACCGAATGTAAGCACCGTAGGATACCAGATGGTGCTCTCGATCCACTGGAGCCAGATGCCCAGGAAACCTACTTTGTCGCCGTAGGCCTCGCCCACCCAGCGGAACATACCGCCCTGCTGGTACGGGAACATCGCCGCGAGCTCGGCGGCAACGAGCGACACTGGTACAAGGAATACTACTGCTGCGAATATATAATAGAATGCGGAGCTGACGCCATACTCCGCCTCGGCCGGAAGGCCACGGAGCGAAACCACCGCAACTATGTTCATTATGATCAGGGTGAAGACTCCGATCTTGGCGGCCTTTGCAACGGTCGCTTTTGTCTGTCCGGTTGAATTAGCCATGATTTGATGATGTTGTTGATTGACATCGTCGATGTCGTGAATAAATCTTGTCAGTTAAAAAATAGGAAACGGATTATCGTCAGCCTTCGACGATGGTCACTTTATCGCCGGTAAAGATTCCGAGGCCCAGTTTCTGCATAAAATATTTGATGGCTGCCTGAGCCTTGACGGAGTTACCGGCTTCGTCAAGCGGGGGTGCGAACGATGCGATGCCGAACAATCCGGGCATGACGCCCATCACGCCACCGCCCACTCCCGTCTTAGCGGGAATACCGGAGGTGTAGAGCCAGTCGCCGGTGTGCTGATAGAAGCCCACGCTGGCAATCATGGTCGTGATTTTGGGCGAGATAGCCGGATCAAACACCTGCTTCCCGGTCACGGGGTTGAGACCGTTGTTGGCGATGGTAGAGCCCATCACGGCGAGCTGCGACGACGTGATGCCGAGCGAGCACTGGCGCGTGTAGAGATCCAGGCTCATGTCAACATCATCATAGATGCGGTTGTAGTTCTTGAGTAGCCATGAAATGGCGCGGTTGTTGAAGTTGGTGGCTGTCTCGCTCTCATAGAGCTCGTCGATCAGCTCGGGAGCCGATCCGCACAGGGCGGTGATATTGTCGGTTATCGCCTTCCATTTGTCCTGAGCGTCGCCCTGCGGTGCAACCATCGAGCAGGCCGAGATGGCACCGGCGTTGACAAGCGGTGTCGACGGATGGTCGTTTTCGAGCAGTATGGCGAAGATGGAGTTGAAAGGCAGGCCTGTGGCGTCGGCGCCTATCTGCTTGAGCACTCCCTCGGGGGTGTGCTGGATCATGGCGAGGATAGCCGTGGGCACCTTCGATACCGACTCGATGCCGAACTTATATTCCGTGTCGCCGATATTGATGGTCGTTCCGTCGGTCAGCGTAACGCTCAGTCCGAACAGATCCGGATTGATATTGGCCAGATAGGGAATATAGTGGGCGTTGAGACCACCCTTTATATCCTTGGAGGCTTCGTAGGCCTCCTGAGCCGCCTGTCTGATTTCAGACTTGGTAATAGTTTTTTCCATAAATTAAGCATTTGGGAGACGATAAAAATCAGGCGGCCGGAAGCCCTTGTCAGTGCCACCGGCCGCTGATCTGTATCTGTCAGTTTTCTAAAAAAACTATTACTTACCGGTGTGATTGAAGCTCTTGGAGGCGAGCGGGATGTTCTTCTCCATAGCTATGCGGGTGGTTGTGGGATATTCGAGGGCATTGAGCTCCTTGACGGCGCTGGCGATGTCGCTCAGCAGCTCGTCGCACATATCCATGCTGAATCCCTGCTTGCAGAGCACGCGCATCACTACCATATCCTGAATGTTGACGGGCATAGCGTAGGCCGGTACCATCCAGCCGTGCTGGGCCAGCTTGTCCTGAAGGTCATAGAGGGTCCACTTGGCGGTCTTCTGCACCTCGGGCTTCATGAGCCATGTCACGATAGGATTGGGCACCTCGTTGGAATAGGGCTGGAACTCGGGCATGGCGCTGATCTGCTTGTGGAGATACTCGGCGATCTTCATGGAGTTGATCTGCACATTCTTGTAGCCCTGGAATCCGAGACGGATGAACTGGTAATACTGACCGAGGATCTGGGCGGCAGGACGCGAATAGTTAAGACCGACCTGAGTAACTTCGGCACCGAGATAATCTACGGTAAACGACATGTCGGAGGGGAGATATTGCTTGTCCTTCCAGATGACCCAGCCGATACCCGGGTAAACGAGGCCGAACTTGTGGCCCGAGGTGCTGATGGAGAGCACCCACTTCAAGCGGAAGTCCCACTTCTTGTCAGGGTCAATGAACGGGAGGATGAAACCGCCGGTAGCTGCATCGATATGGATGCACACTTCATTGCCTGTCTCTGCATTATACTTGTCGAGGGCAGCGTCGAGAGCCTCCACATCATCATTGAGGCCTGTCCAGGTGACACCTTCGATAGCTACTACGCAGATAGTGTTTTCGTCACACATCTTGAGGGCGGCGTCGATATCGAGAGTGGTGTGCTCGGTCGAGAGGGGCACCTGACGCATCTCGATATTCCACAGAGTTGCAAACTTCTCCCAAACCACCTGATAGCCGGCTGAGATCACGAAGTTAGGCTTGTCGTAGGGTTTGCCGGCCTTCTTGCGGCGTTCGATCCAACGCTTCCATGCGGCGATGCCGCCGAGCATACATGCCTCCGACGAACCGATGGCCAGAGCGCCGGTCTTCCATTTGTTGGTCTCGGGGGTGTTCCATAGGTTGGCCATGATGTTGATACACTTCTGGCACATCACGGCAACGCGCGGATATTCAGTCTCGTCGATATAGTTGACGTTGATGTTCTCGTTCATCAGCTTCGTGGCCCAGGGGTCCATATAGGTGGTCACGAATGTGGCCAGGTTGAGTCGCGGCTGTGTCTGGGCGAATGTCTCGTCCTTCACCATCTGATAGGCCACCTCGGGAGTGGTGGGACCATCAGGAATTTTTTCTACAGGAGCTACTTGGAGCATTGCGTCCTGGCCGAAAGCCTCGCTTTTAGCGTCGCCGAAGCGGTAAGTCGGGTCGATCATAGTGATTAAGAGGGGGGATAAGGGGTTATTGAAAAAAGAATAACTATATAATGATTCCTCAGGACCCATGCTTTGGCATGACGAGACGAGGAGCGATCTCATTATGGTGGATAAACATCCTTACAGCCCGATAGTTCGGCGCCTTCCGCTTTTTAACAATTGGTGGGG
>CAYWWE010000026.1:0-25130 GCA_964461785.1 uncultured Bacteroides sp. | reverse complement strand
TCGTTGTGGTTATGGCTCTCGTCGTTGAAGCCGCCCTTTGATGCGAAGAAAAGCCCCTGGGGAGTGGAGAGATAGCAGAACTCGGTCTCGGGATACCATGTTGAAGCGGGACGCTCGTAGGGCTTGTCGTAGGCATCGAGCTCAGGCTGGACATTGAGCGAGCGGAATGTGCGGAACATATCGCGGCCGTTGTTGGGCGCCTTGCCGCCGTCATAGAGCATGGCGGCGAAGCTCTTGAGCAGGTCGGAGTCCACGGCCTTGCCGTAGCGGTAGATGAGCCAGGGATCGCCGCCACCCTTGGCCGAGGCATCGGCGAAGTTCACCACCCAGCCGTCGCCCACATACGAGCGGGCTATATACTCGCCCATGTCGCGGATCAGCTTGTCGTCGCTCATGTCTATCTTGCCATCGGTGGCCAGACTGAGCATATCGATATAGTCGAGGGTCTTGCCGGCAGCATGGCCCCAGTATGACGGGCCCTCCTCGCAGGCACCGTCGCCCTTGATGTAGTTCAGAAACTTGTCGGTGCCGAGGATGGTGTACCATGCTATGTCGGCATACCGGTCGGGATCCTCCTCCATGAGCATGGCGGTGAGCAGGATGTTGCTCAGGCACCAGGGGCTCCAGTTGTTGAGCATGCGGCCATTGTAGTAGCGGCTGCCGTCCCACCACCAGCGGTCATACTCGAGATACGGGTCGAGCACGCGGGTCTTGATCTCATGACGCAGACGGCGCGAGATCTCGGGGTTGACCTTGTCAAATTCGGGCTGCATGAAATAATATACCCATGAATAGAGATTGCCCATGTCGCCGGCCACGAGATCGATCACGGGCTTGTCGTAGGGCTGGATCGAGCGTCCGGGCTTGATGGCAGGGATATGCGCGCTCAGAGCCCATGAGGTCATCTCGGCAGCGGCATAGACGCCGTTGATGAGCTGGTCGATGAACCGGCCCTTGCCCTCGGCGAGCTCGGCCATGAGCAGGTCGGCCACTGCTGCATTGTTGGCGCTCAGCGGATCTTCCATGATCCGGCGGTTGCCGCTGCGCTCATATTCGAGGTAGTCGGTTGCCTTAACGCGGGGCCAGTCATGTTTCAGAGCCTGCTCGCCACGCTTTATATATATATCTTTCTTGTCGCCGAGAAGACGGTCCCAGCCCTCGCGGTCGGAGTAGGCCGGCAGATCCACCCATTTCTGATCAGGCACCAGGATTTCCTTGAGCTGATCCCGGCTCGTGCGCGACGAGATGAGATTGCGCTCGGTGTAGGCGCTTGCGCTCATCGAGCACATGAGAGCCACAATTAGCAGTAGTATATTTTTCATGATGGTTAAAAATTTGCCGTAAAATTACTGCCTTTACTTCAAACGGATGAGTGAAAATCGTCTTTTCGACTATGCAAAATAGTCCAATAATCTTAAAAATCAACATCTTGCAAAGTGTGGACTTTTTGATCATACGATTTAGACGATAGTGTCATATCGGGCTGCCGGGCTCGGAGTAATTTTACCGCACATTTCACGCAGGCCCCCTGCAAGGCGTAAAAAATCCATCACTTTTCAACGCGGAAATTCAACCTTAAATTCAATAACTTTTATGATCCACAAGGCAAACAAAAGCCAGTCATCGCGCCATCACCTTAATAAGGTGAGCTTAGGCGTCACTCTGGCTGCTCTTTGTATGACACCCCTCGCCGGCGGCATACAGAGCGTCAGTGCCGCTCCAGCTGCGGCGCCCGTGAGCGCTCCGGCTCTCCAGACCGTCAAAGGTCAGATCCTCGACCAGAGCGGCGAGCCCGTTATCGGCGCTACAGTCAAAGTGAAGGGCACATCACAGGCCACTGCAACCGATGCCAACGGCAACTTCACCATCAAGGCCGCTCCCGGACAGGAGCTCGAAGTGACCTATATAGGTATGCAGGCACAGACAGTGAAGGTGCTCAACGGCAAGACCGACTACAGCATCACCCTTTCCGACGACGCCAATGTTCTCGACGAAGTCGTGGTGGTGGGCTACGGTCAGCAGAAGAAAGTCAACCTCACCGGATCGGTAGCCTCCATCAATGCTGAGAAGATCGCCGAAAACCGACCCATCAACAACATCTCGCAGGCCCTTGCCGGTCTCGCCGCCGGTGTCAACGTCACATCCACAAGCAACCAGCCCGGCGACAACAACGCCAAGATCCGTGTGCGTGGTGTCGGCACCCTCAATGATGCAGCTCCCCTCGTGATCATCGACGGTGTGGAAGCAGGTATCAACACAGTGAATCCTTCCGATATCGAGTCGATGTCGATCCTCAAGGATGCCGCTTCCGCCGCAATCTACGGTTCGCGTGCCGCCAACGGCGTTATCCTCATCACAACCAAGAAAGGTAACGCAGGCTCGATCAAGGTCAACTACCACGGCTACGTTTCATTCAAGTCGATCCGCAAGACCCTCACTCCCGTCAGCAACTATGCCGACTATATGGAGCTCATCAACGAAGGTATGGAAAATACCTACGGCACCAAGAACTATATCTTCTCCGATGCCGTGATCAACGAATGGCGCGCCCATCCCAATGATCCCATCAAATATCCCAACACCGACTGGATCGACGAGACTTTCAAAAGCTCGGTTTCCAATACCCATGTCGTGTCGATGACCGGTGGCACCGACAAGATCCGCTTCTATACATCGTTCGGCTACAACCACGATCCCGGCGTAATGGACAATGCCGGCTACACCCAGTATAACGGCCGCGTCAATGTCGACGCCGATGTCAAGAAATGGCTCAGCCTCGGCGTAAATGCCAGCGGATTTGTAGGTATCACCAAGCCCGGTGCCCGCGCCGTGAAAGATATCTTCACCTACGCTTCCGCCACCACTCCCGGCATGGTATTCGAGGCTC
This sequence comes from uncultured Bacteroides sp., assembly GCA_964461785.1. Taxonomy (GTDB): domain Bacteria; phylum Bacteroidota; class Bacteroidia; order Bacteroidales; family Muribaculaceae; genus Paramuribaculum. The sequence goes on along the minus strand of CAYWWE010000026.1, from coordinate 22,243 downwards.
CCGACGGCCGCTTCGGCGCCATGAATAATGCCGAGGACGACGCTCAGTGCGCTGTCAACAACCCCATCTCACGCGCCCATCGCATCGAGGGCGACAACCAGCGCAATAACATCCGCGCACGCTTCTACGGCACCATCCGCCCGCTCGACGGCCTATCCGTCACCGCAAGCTACAACTACCAGATGACCGACACCGAGCAGCGCAACAAGCCTCACTTCGTGCAGGGCTGGGACTTCCTCACCGAGACCGTCACCTACGACAGCACCGGCAAGACAAGCGTAAGCTACTCCGATGCCAAGATTCAGCGCTACTCCTGGGATGTTGTCGGTCACTACGAAAAGAAGTTCATCGACCGTCTCAACCTCAGTGTAATGGTGGGCGCATCGAGCGAGCTCTACCGCTCCAAGAGCTTCAGCACCTCCAAGCAGGATCTCATCGACCTCAGCCTCTGGGCCCTCGACGCAGCTACCGGCGACGCAAGCGCATCCGGCAGCACTAACGAATGGGCCATGCAGAGCTACTTCGGCCGCATCAACCTCAACTGGGACGAGAAGTATCTCCTCGAATTCAATATGCGTCGCGACGGTTCGAGCCGCTTTGCCGGCACACGCCGCTGGGGCACCTTCCCCTCAGGCTCAGCCGGCTGGCGTATTGATCAGGAATCATTCATGGAAGATCTGGTCGACAAGGGTCTCAATGCTCTCAAGCTGCGTGCAAGCTACGGTGAGCTCGGCAACAACTCTATCGGCAACTATGACTGGCAGGCTCTCTACACCAATATCTCCACCACATCTATTCCCAACATTAGCTATGTGCTCGGCAACGCCCTCTCAACCGGTATGGCCATGAGCGCAATCCCCAACTCGCTCGTAACCTGGGAGAAGACCAACGTGTTTGACGTAGGTATCGACCTGGCCCTCTTCAACAGCCGCTTCAACGTTGTGGCCGACTACTTCAACAAGAAGACCTCCAACATCCTTATCTCCCTCCCCGCTCCTTCAGTTCACGGCACCACATCGCTGCCTAAGCTCAACAGCGCCGGCGTGACCAACAAGGGCTTCGAGCTCACCGCAAGCTGGAACGACCGCGCAGGCGACTTCAACTACGGCGTAAGCGCCAACCTGACCTACGTTACCAACATCGTCGACAAGTTCCGCGGCAAGGATAAAGACGGCATGTCGATCTCCGGCACCAACCTCATCTGGGAGGGTCATCCGATCAACTGCCAGTATATGCTCAAGGTCGACCGCATCCTCCAGACCGAGGCCGACATGAAGATCGTGGAAGATATGATCGCCAACGCTCCCGTCGATGCAAACGGCAAGAAAGTCAATCCCTTCGCCTCCTACGGCACACCTCAGCTCGGTGACTTCCTCTATCAGGACACCAATGGCGACGGCATCATCAACGCCGACGACCGCGTGATCGTTTCCGACGGCCCCAACCCCAAGTGGTATATGGGTCTTAACCTCAACGCCAGCTGGAAGGGCTTCGACTTCAGCATGCTCATGCAGTCGCAGCTCGGTGCCAAGACCTACTGGCAGGGCGCAGCCTACAACACTCCGACCGTACGCTTCGGCTATCAGCTCAACAAGGAGGTTGCCGACGGCCGCTGGTATCCCGGACGCACCGACGCCACCTATCCCCGTCTGCTCCAGTATCAGACCACCATCAACACTCAGGCCAGCGACTTCTATCTCCAGAACCTCGCCTTCCTCAAGATCCGCAACATCGAGCTCGGCTACACCCTCCCCGCCAAATGGACAGAGGCCTGCCAGCTCTCCAAAGTGCGCATCTACGGCACTCTCGAAAACTTCTTCACCTTCACTTCCTACAAGGGCTTCGACCCCGAAGTTTCCGGAATGGCCTATCCCACCATGCGCCAGGCAGTGCTCGGTCTTAACGTAACATTCTAAAATCGAAAGACAATCATGAAATTCTCAAAAATACTAATGGCGGCTGCCGCAGCCTCGACCCTCATGCTTTCGAGCTGCTACGACCTTGACCGCTATCCGGACTACTCACTGAGCTCCGGTACCTTCTTCAAGACCGAGACCCATGCCAAGCAGGCCATGATGGGCGTCTACAGCCAGATGCAGAACGACAACGTGTTCGGCATCATCTTCGGCCTCGACTGTCTCGGTGGCGTGTCGATGGGCTACGACAACCCCTCGTTCCAGACCATCCAGCGCGGCACCATCGCCGTCAACGCCGGCTATTTCGCCAACTTCTGGACCAACACCTACGAGGGCATTGCCCGCGCCAACGTCGTGATCCAGAACATCGACAATGTCGACATGAGCGATCAGCTCAAGGCCCAGTATCTCGGCGAGGCCAAGTTCATGCGCGCCGTCTACTACTTCTACCTTCTCAACCTCTATGGCGGAGTGCCCATCTACGACGAGACAACCGTCGTTGCGGAGCAGTTCGTAGAGATGGTTAAGCCGCGCAACACCGAAGAAGAGGTGCGCAGCTTCATCCTCGCCGACCTCGATGCCGCTGCCGCATCGCTGCCCGCCAAGTGGGACACCGCCAACGCCGGCCGTGCCACCTCTGGCGCCGCCACCGCCCTCAAGGGCAAGGTGCTGCTCTATGCCAAGCAGTATCAGGCTGCATCCGACTGCTTCGGCAAGGTGATCTCGTCGGGCAACTACGCCCTCTATCCCGACTATGCCGGCCTCTTCCTCCCCGGCGGCGACGAGAGCTCCGAGATGATCTTTGCCATCCAGAACCTCGGCGGTGTGGGTCAGGACATAGGCATGCCGATGTGCTTCTATCTCGGCAGCCGCTCCTCGTTCGGCTCCTGCTGGAACAATGTCATGGCCGCAACCTCATTTGTCGACTCATTCGAGTGGGCCGATGGCCGCCCCTTCAGCTGGGACGAAGCCATTCCCGACTATCAGAACAAGAAGTCGACCCTCTGGTACTCGCAGGTCAACGCCGGCAAGAATAAGGTTGAGGAGTATACTCCCTACAAGGATCAGCTCCTTGACATCTGGTCGAAGCGCGATCCTCGTCTGGCCGCATCGATCATCCTCCCCTACACAGGCTATGTAGGCTGGCAGGCAAATGCCACCCACAACTTCGAATATGTTCTCATCAGCGGCATGGCCCTGAGCGACAACGGCGATGTGATCCGCGTCAACGGCAACTACGAGAATTATCTCTGGCGCAAGTTTGTTCCTGAAGGCAACATGAACGGTGCGATCAACAACCGTGCCGACACCCCGATCAACTTCCCGCTCATCCGTCTGGCCGACGTGCTGCTCATGCAGGCCGAATGTCTCAACGAGCTCGGCAAGCAGTCGGAAGCCGTTGCCCTCATCAATCAGGTGCGCAGCCGCGCCGGAATGCCCGGCCTCAACAGCGGCCCCGCCTATCTTGCCGCCAACAGCAAGGACGAGGTGTTCAACCGCATCCGTCACGAGCGCGCAGTCGAGCTCGGCTGCGAGAGCCACAGCTACTTCGACATGAAGCGCTGGGGTCTGCTCAAGACTCTCAACGGCCGCAAGGAAATGAGCATCAGCGGCGGACGTTCCTACTACACCCGCTCGGTCACCGACCGCGACATGTACTGGGCCATCCCCAGCGGCGAGATCGACAAGAACCCCGATCTCGTCCAGAACCCCGGCTGGCAGTAATCCTCTGCTGACAACATCAAGTCATCAAGTGAAGACAGTGGCCGCCGCGCCATTGTCTTCACCTCTTTATTTGTCCTGCTGATCCAATTGGTCAGACTGTAAAAATCAATTAATTCATGATAAAGCATTTTTCGCGGCTGGCGCTGCTGGCCGCTCCGGTGGTAGCGATGGCACAGGAACGGCCCAACGTGGTGTATGTGTTTCCCGACCAGATGCGCAACCATGCCATGGGATTCTGGAGCGACGATGGCTTCCGCGACTCTGTCAATTTCACCGGCGACCCGGTCATAACTCCACGCCTCGACGGCTTTGCCCGCGAGTCGAGGGTACTCACGTCGTGCCAGAGCAATTTCCCTCTCAGCTCACCCCACCGCGGGATGCTTCTCACCGGGATGTTCAGCAACAACTCGGGAGTGAGCACCAACTGTGTGGCCAACAGGCCGGTGAGCGATCTGCGCGACGATGTCCGCTGCATCAGCGACGTGTTTCATGACGCGGGCTACAACTGCGCCTACATCGGCAAGCTCCACGCCCATCATCCCACCCCCAACGACCCCGACCGCCCCGGGCATTATGTCGAGGATCAGGTGCCCGCATGGGATGCCTACACTCCGCCGGAGCGTCGCCACGGCTTCGACTACTGGTACAGCTACGGCACCTTCGATGTCCACAAGCATCCCCACTACTGGGACACCGACGGACACCGCCACGACATCGACCAATGGTCGCCCGAGCATGAGACTGACAAGGCGCTCGCTTATCTCGCCAACAATGAGGGGCAGCGCGATCCATCGCGTCCGTTCTTCATGATGGTGAGCTACAACCCTCCTCACAGCCCTTACCGCTCGACCGACGACTGCCCCGAGGAGGATTACCGCCTGTATGCCCACCGGAGCTTAGGCGATCTTCTGATCCGCCCCAATGCCGACACCACCATGACCAAGGCGCCGAGCGTGCGCTATTATTTCGCCTCGGTGACGGGGGTCGACCGACAGTTCGGACGCATCCTCGACGCTCTCGACAGTCTCGGATTAGCCGATAACACGATTGTGGTTTTCTCGTCGGATCACGGCGAGACAATGTGCAGCCAGGGCACCGACGATCCCAAAAACTCTCCATACGCCGAGAGCATGAATGTGCCGATGCTCGTGCGCTATCCCGGCAGGGTGACTCCCGGCATCGACACGGAGCTGATCATGTCGAGCCCCGATATAATGCCCACCGTGCTCGGCCTGGCCGGACTCGGAGCCGACATTCCTGCCGGGGTGGAGGGACGCAACTACTCGGGCCGGTTTCTCGGCACCGACCATTCCACTCCTCTTCGCGCGGGAGCCCTCTATATCAAGAACAGCGACGGCGAGCGCGATTCGCTCGGAAATGTCACATCATATTTCCCGGTGTCGCGCGGCATCAAGACCGACCGATATACCCTTGCGCTGACCCTCGACAAGAAGACCGGCGCGCTGAAGAGCAGCCTGCTGTTCGACGATCTCGCCGACCCGTATCAGCTCAACAATCTGCCGCTCGAAGAGAACAGAGAGATCGTGGCCGACCTATGCGCGAAGATGGTCCCACTGCTGCGGGAGGCCGATGATCCGTGGTACACACGGCGCATCCTGCCCGAGCTGATTCCCTATCCCTGACTACATCCGGTTGAAGTGAATCCGGTCGGGGTGCCACTTGTTCATCGGGGCATGATCCGACTCCGGATGGCCGATCGGAATAAGGTTGAACGGGACAAGATTGTCGCCGAGATTAAGGATTTGTCTCACGGGAGTGATGCGATCCTCGTGAGGATAAAGACAGGTCCACACGCCACCTAAACCCAAAGCATGGGCAGCGAGGAGGATGTTCTCCGAAGCGGCCGAGCAATCCTGTTCCCAGAGGTTGCTGTCGGCGCCGTCGAGAAAGCGGTCCTTGTTTCCGCACACAATGATTGCGGCGGGAGCATGGGCCGCCATCTTTGCGTAGGGCAGAGAGTCGGCAAGCTGCTTCAGCAGGGCCGGATCATCGACAACGATAAACTCCCACGGCTGCCTGTTGACACCCGACGGAGCGGCCATAGCCGCATAAAGGATGGCCGTGAGGTCGGCATCACCGACAGGCTCATCTGCAAACCTTCTGACGCTGACGCGGGTAAGGATATTTTTCAGCGCGGGATTGGATTCAATTTCCGAAAGTTCTATAGGTTGGATTTCCATAAGCAAAATATCTTCTTTCTTAAGAAAACGATCGGCCGCGATGAAAGGTTTATCCAACATTTTTTAGCGTTGAGCGTGGTAGTGTGGCTCTAAAAGCGTAACTTTGCATTTAGATAAATCAAATACCATAATCACCGCTATGCAACTTTTCGATAAGCTTTCAAAGAAGGCCAAGGAGCATCCCCAGAGGATAGTGCTCCCCGAAGGTACCGAACCGCGCACCCTCACCGCCGCCGACCGCATCATTGCCGACGGTCTCGCCAAGATCATCCTCATCGGCGACCCCAACGAGGTGCTCGCAATGGCTCAGGAGCTTAAGCTCGACCATATCAAGGAGGCCACCATCGTCAATCCCGCCGATCCTGAAGTTATCGAGCGCTACGCTCCCCTCTACTTCGAGCTCCGCAAGAACAAGGGCATCACGATGGAGCAGGCCCGTCTCACCACCTCCAACCCCCTCTATCTCGGCTGCCTCATGGTCAAGAGCGGCGACGCCGACGGTCAGGTGGCCGGCGCCATGAACACCACCGGCAATGTGCTCCGCGCAGCCTTCCAGGTGATCAAGACCCAGCCCGGCATCGACGTAGTGTCAGGCGCATTCCTCATGCTCCTCCCCGAAGGCAGCCCCTTCGGCACCGACGGCATCCTGATCTTCGCCGACTGCGCCGTTGTGCCCGATCCCACTGCCAAGGAGCTCGCCCAGATCGCCGTGAGCGCCGGCCAGACAGCCCGCGACATTGCCGGCATCACTCCGCGCGTGGCCATGCTCAGCTTCTCCACCAAGGGCAGCGCCAAGCATGAGCGCATCGACAAGGTGATCGAAGCCACAGCCATAGCCCACGAGATGGATCCCGAGCTGATCCTCGACGGCGAGCTTCAGGCCGACGCCGCCATCGTTCCCGGCGTAGCCCAGAGCAAGGCTCCCGACTCTGTCCTCTCAGGACGTGCCAACGTGCTCGTGTTCCCCTCGCTCGAAGTCGGCAACATTGCCTACAAGCTCGTGCAGCGCCTCGGTGGCGTACAGGCCGTAGGTCCGGTGCTCCAGGGCCTTGCCGCTCCCGTCAACGACCTCTCGCGCGGCGCCTTCCCCGAAGATATCTACAAGACCATCATCATGACCGCCAATCAGGCCATTGGCCTCAAGGGTCTCTGATCTTACCCACTCATAACCATTACCCCCAATCATCTCTGAAATTTTTTAGACATGAAGATTCTTGTGCTCAACTGCGGCAGCAGCAGCGTTAAATATAAACTCATCGACACCACTACCGACGCAACTCTCGCTGAAGGCGGTGTTGAGAAAATCGGACTTCCCGACGGCTTCCTCAAATTCAAGCGCCCCGACGGCTCGAAGCAGATCATCGAGCTCGGACTCACCGACCATGAGGGAGCCGTAAAGGCCATCCTCGGCGTGCTCACCGACCCGAAAGAGGGCTGCATAAAGAGCTATGACGAGATCGACGCCGTAGGCCACCGCGTGGTACACGGTGCCGAGAAGTTCAACAAGAGCGTACTCATCACCGACGAGGTGATCCAGCAGGTCAAGGACTGCTATCCCCTCGCCCCGCTCCACAACCCCGCCAACATCACCGGCATCGAAGCCATCACGGCCCTCATGCCCGACGTGCCTCAGGTAGGCGTGTTCGACACTGCCTTCCACCAGACCATGCCGGCCAAGGCATACATGTATCCCCTCCCCTACCGCTACTACAAGGAGGACGGAGTGCGCCGCTACGGCTTCCACGGCACCAGCCACCGCTATGTGTCGGGCCGTGCCATCGAGTTCCTCGGCCTTGATCCCGACAACAGCAAGATCATCACTTGCCATATCGGCAACGGCGGCTCGATCACCGCAGTGCTCAACGGCAAGAGCGTCGACACCTCGATGGGCCTCACCCCCACCGAAGGCCTCATGATGGGCACCCGCGTGGGCGATGTCGATCCCGGAGTGCTCACCTACATCATGGGCAAGCACAATCTGACCGTCGACGACCTTCAGCGCATCATCAACAAGGAGAGCGGCGTGGCCGGATTCACCGAGATGTCAAACGACATGCGCGAGATCGAGGCCGCCGACAATGCCGGCAACGAGCGCGCTCATCTCGCCCTCGAGATGTATGAGCACCGCATCATCAAATATGTAGGCGCTTATGCAGCCGAGATGGGCGGTGTGGATGCCATCGTATTTACAGGCGGCGTAGGTGAGAATCAGACAGGCGTGCGCGAAAATGTCTGCGCTCCCCTCGGATTCATGGGTGTTAAGCTCGACAACGAGCTCAATGCACGCACACGCGGCACCGAGACGGTCATCTCCGCTCCCGACTCTCGCGTGAAGGTTGCCGTGATCCCCACCGACGAGGAGCTGATGATTGCCCGCGACACCGAGCAAATTGTCAACGCCCGATGAGCATGGAGCCCCAAAAGGGTTCGCCTCGCGATATTCATATCGACCAATTCGACTATCCGCTGGAGGAGGGCCGCATCGCGGCCCATCCTTCAGCGGTTCGCGATGCTTGCCTGCTGCTTGTCCGCCGGCCCGACGGGTCGCTCCTCGACCGCCGGTTTACCGATCTGCCCGGCCTGCTGCCTCCCGACTCTATCCTTGTGGCCAACAACACAAGGGTGATCAACGCACGCCTGCCGTTCCGCAAGCCCACCGGTGCAGCCATAGAGATCTTCTGCCTCGAACCTCTCTCTCCGGTCGACTATGCCCTTGCCTTTGCCTCGGGAGGAGAGAAGGGATGCGTCTGGACCTGCCTCGTAGGCAATGCCAAGCGATGGCGCGAGGGTGCCGTGACACTCACCACCGGTCTGCCCGACGGACGGACCCTCACCGTCACGGCCACGCGCGCATCCGACAGCCCCGCCGACTCAAACGGTGCCACCGCGATCCATTTCGGATGGACTCCGGCCGACCTGTCGTTCTCGCAAGTGATCGACGCGGCAGGCTCCATCCCCATCCCCCCCTATCTTAACCGCGACAGCGAGGAGGCCGACCTGACGGACTATCAGACAGTCTATTCGCGCATCGAGGGATCAGTGGCAGCCCCTACAGCCGGACTGCACTTCACCCCCACCCTGCTCGAAGCTATCGACCGCGCAGGGATACCCCGCCGAGAGCTCACACTCCATGTGGGCGCCGGCACATTCCGCCCCGTCAAGAGCGATACGATAGGCGATCACGACATGCACGCCGAGTGGATCTCGGTGAGCCGCGACCTGATAGCCGAACTCGCCTCCACCGACCGGCGCGTCATAGCCGTCGGCACCACCTCGGTGCGCACCCTCGAGAGCCTCTATCATCTCGGATGCAAAGTTGCGGAGGGCGAGGATCCTACCCTGCTCGACCAGTGGTATCCCTACTCCCCATCCCATCCCGATCTCTCCACAAAGGATGCGCTCAAAGCTCTTGCGGACTGGCTCGACAGCCGCAAGCTCGACCGGCTGATAGCCTCGACTCGCATCATCATCGCCCCTGGCTACCGCTATCGGGTGGTCAAGGGAATGATAACCAACTTCCACCAGCCCAAATCGACCCTTCTGCTACTGGTGTCGGCATTTACCGGAGGCGACTGGCGCAAGATGTATGACCATGCCCTTGCCCGAGGCGACTACCGCTTCCTGTCGTATGGCGACGCCTGCCTCCTTCTCTCTTTCTAATCCCCTCTCACTTATGATACAGGAAATTCTGAAATACAACGAGGAATTTGTCAGCAAAGGCGAATATGAGAAATTCGCCACCAGCAAATATCCCGACAAGAAGATAGCCATCGTCACCTGCATGGACACCCGCCTGATCGAACTGCTGCCCGCAGCCCTCGGATTCCGCAACGGCGATGTCAAGATCATCAAGAATGCCGGTGCAACGATTGTCAATCCATTCGACTCGACCATGCGCTCAATCCTGATCGCCGTGTATGAGCTCGGTGTCAACGAGATAATGGTCATAGGCCACACCGGCTGCGGCGTTCAGGGAATGGATGCCGCCGAAATGCTTGAGCTCATGACCTCGCGGGGTGTGAGCGAAGAGCACATCCGCCTGATGCAGCACTGCGGGATCAACCTCAAGGAGTGGCTCCACGGATTCGAAGACACCGACACGGCTATCAGCGAGACCGTCGATCTGATCATCAACCATCCGCTCATGCCGCCGGAGGGCGTCAATGTGCAGGGTTTTGTCATGGACAGCTATACCGGCGCACTCCGCCACATCAATCCGGCCCACAGAGAGTGATCTGCTCCGGAAAAAGAGTTATATTTGTAGCCTGATCCCGATTCAGCCTTATTTTCCATCAACACCGTATCTAACCATGACCACAATGAAAAAAACAGTGAGCGTGATAGCACTGTGCATGGCCGCGGCTCTACCGCCCGCCGCTACGGCACAGTCTGCCTCAGAGTTGCCCCCCGACTACGCCACTACTCCGTCGGCAACATACAGGCCGGCCAACGACTTCACCCTCTGGTACACTCAGCCCGCCACGACCACCGACTCCGGCAATAAATGGATGGAATATTCCCTCCCCATAGGCAACGGCTATTTCGGCGGATCGCTCTTCAACGGCATCGCCACAGACGAGATCCAGTTTAACGACAAGACCCTCTGGAGCGGTGGCCCGCAAGAATACGGATATTATCTCAACTTCGGATCGCTGCTGATCGACACCCCTGAGGGCTCCTCCGGACTCGGCTACACTGACGCCTCCGCCGCCCGCGACTACTTCCGTGCCCTTGATCTGACCGACGCCACGGCGAGATCGGGCTACACATCGCCTGACGGATCTACCGTCTTTCTCCGCGAATATATCGCATCAAATCCCGACAGCGTGATAGCCATACGCATCTCGGCTGACCGCAAAGGCGCTCTCGACCGCACCATCCGGCTCGTGTCGGGCGCTCCCGGCGTAGATGCTCCCACCACCTACGAAGGCAATCACGCCACATTCTCGGGCAAGCTAAATACCGTGAGCTATGCCACGGACGTGACCGTCATCCCGACCGGTGGCACCATGACAACCACACCTGAAGGAATCAAGGTGGAGGGTGCCGACGAGATCCTCGTGATCCTTGCCGGAGGCACCGATTTTGACGCATACACCCCGTCATACACCACCGGAGAGTCGCTACAGGATCTCACCGCCCGGATAGGCAAACGCTCGGAAGCCGCTGCCGCCAAGGGCTGGGACAAGCTCCACGCCGATCATCTGGCCGACTATTCCAACTACTTTGACCGCGTCAGCCTCTCGCTCGGCGGAGCCGCCAACAATATGCCCACCGACCTGCTTGTCGAGGCATATTCGGCCGATCCCACCGGCGCGAACCTCGCTCTCGAGCAGCTCTACTTCCAGTACGGACGCTATCTGTCCATAGCCTCATCGCGAGGCGTGCCCCTACCATCCAATCTTCAGGGTATATGGAACGACTCGTCGACTCCGCCGTGGCATTCCGACATCCACGCCAACATCAACGTCCAGATGAACTACTGGCCCTGCGAGGTGACAAACCTTTCAGAAATGCATAAACCATTTCTGGAGTATATCATCAACGAGGCCACCAATCAGCCGCAGTGGCGCGAGCACGCACGCCGCTTCGGCAATCAGGATCGTGGCTGGACATGCCTGACCGAAAACAACATCTTCGGCGCCATCAGCGGCTTCGCGCCCAACTATGTCATTGCCAACGCCTGGTACTGCACCCACCTTTGGCAGCACTATCTCTACACTCTCGATGAAGACTTCCTTCAGCAGGCATTCCCGGCCATGCTCGCGGCCACACAATTCTGGATCGACCGCCTGAAACTCGACAGCGACGGCACCTATGTGGCCCCGCTCGAATACTCGCCTGAGCAAGGCCCCGCCAAGGAAGACGGGGTGGCCCACGCCCAGCAGCTCGTTGCCGAGCTTTTTGCCAACACCCTCGATGCCATATCAGTGCTCGGCGACCGCGCCAATATCTCAGCCGAGGATTATGCCACACTCAAAGACCGCTACGCCAAGCTCGACCGCGGTCTGGCCACCGAGACATATACCGGAGCGTGGGGCGACGACCACAACGGCATCCACACCGGCGATCTCATACTGCGCGAATGGAAAACGAGCCCCTACACCGCCGGTGAAGACGGCCACCGCCATGCCTCGCATCTCATGGCTCTCTATCCCTTCAGCCAGATCACCGCAGCAAGTCCCGAGTTTGAGCCGGCGGTCAACTCGCTCCGTCTCCGCGGCGATGCCTCGACCGGATGGTCGATGGGTTGGAAGATCAACCATTGGGCCCGCGCCCTCGACGGCGACCACGCCCACAAGATCCTCCACAACGCCCTGCGCCACTCCACATCCTACGGAGTCAACCAGTTTAAGGGCGGCATCTACTACAACCTCTTTGACTCGCACGCCCCGTTCCAGATCGACGGTAACTTCGGCGCCACTGCAGGCATTGCCGAAATGCTGCTCCAGAGCCACAACAAGTCTGTTGACCTCCTGCCGGCTCTCCCCTCGGCATGGAACTCAGGCAGTTTCTCGGGTCTGAAGGCCATCGGAGGCCACACCGTAGGCGTCGAATGGACCGATGGCTCGATTTCAGGCGCGAGCATCGCAGCCAATACCGACGGCCCGCTCACCCTCACCGGAAAAGGTATAGGCTCATTCACCGTCACCGCCGGCGGCAAAGAGATCCATCCGATCGGCTCCACTCCCGACTCCATCACCTTCGAGGCAGTCAAAGGCACCGACTACACCCTTGCTCCCCGACAGTAAGCACCACATCCAACAGCCGGAGCGGCACTCCTCCATCAGTCGGAAGGGTGCCGCTCCTGTTTATTTCTTACGGATGCCTGATCAGCGGTTGAAGATTATGGCGAGAGGGGTCTGATCTGCACCGGGGAATGAAATCTTAGCTTTGGCTTCCGAGTCGTTGATGGCAAATTTGACGTCGAGTCCGCTTCCGGCAGGGAGGCGGGGATCAGAGATTGTGCCGGGAGCCAACGATACTACGGCAGAGGCATCGTGTCCCTCCATTGCCGAAGCGTAGGAGTTCTGGGCTTTTCCGTCGGGGAGATAGGAGGAGATGACGAGATAGCCGTCGACCTCACCGATATAGACCGATGAAGGCAATCCGGAGCCGACATTCATCCTGATCAGGCTGATGCTGTCGCTCACCTTTTCGGTTGTAGCGCCGCCAAGCGCCGCGAGCATGGAAGCCTGTCCCACGAAGTCGTTGATCTTGGAGCGGTCCATGTGGGCCATGGCAAAGAAGCGGTAATCGGCCGGATTATTTCCCTCCACGCCTATTGCCACAGCTACCGTACCATCGATGCTCTTGAGGTAAGGAGCGGCAGCCTGGACATAACCGGCAGTGGTGCGGTCGGCGATCATGCCGACGAGGGCTGCAGCGGCATCCCAGTCGATCTCGGGAGTAAGACCCACGGCAGCCACAACATTCATATCACCGGGAATATAGCGGAGGAAGTCGGGTTGGACAGTCTGAAGGCCCTTGATCTCCAGCGGTTGGCCCGATCCTTTGACGGGCTTGACCGACAGAGAGGCCACATCGCTCTCCTGCTTTACGCTGAAAGCGATCCATGCGGCAGCCTGCGGATCGGATGATGCGGCAGTGCGTCCGCCAACAAGAGCCTGCGACAAAGCGCCGTAGATCGCTGCTCCGCCGGCAGCGTCCTGATCGAAGATATTGACAAGACCCAGAGCTGAGGCAAACGATGAGCGCGAGGCCTGGGCCGAGATGGCTTTTGCCTGCTCAACGGCACGCTGGGCCCCAAGGGAGAAGCCGTAGGCAACCCCGGCATCAGGGTCAACCACCACAGTCATTCCGTCGGCATTGGTATATGGCTTCAAAGAGCCCTCTGTCTGACCCGATAGGGTGAATCCTGATGCGGTGAGAGTCTCCTCGGTGGGCGCTGCGGCAACGCTTATGGTAGTGCCGTCAGAGAGCACCACACTCGCGGCTGTGCCTGTGGCCGAGGCAAAATTGTATCTCGAAAGACGGTCGGGAGTAATCTCGACGCCGGCTTTCTGGAGCCTGTCGAAATCAACGAAAGTGACGCCCGCGGCATCCGCGGGGATTGCCTCAAGGATCTGATGCGACGATTGAGACGAACATGACCCGAGCAGAGCCGTCAGGACAAGCGCGAGCAGCGGGCCGAAGATGTAGGAGATGCGTTTCATGTCAGTAAGGGTTAGTTGTGACTTTTAGATTTAACGTTTTGAAAACGGAAAATGTTGCTCTACAGTACAATTCAGCCGCCGGCGATCTGTTATTAACAAAAGGCTCCACTTATTGACAATAAATATTAAATGTACACGCGCGCGACACGCGCGTATGGGCCGATTTCGTAAATTTGCAGCAATATCTCACCATAATCTCTCAATATGGGTAAAATCATAGCAATAGCCAACCAGAAGGGAGGCGTAGGAAAGACCACCACCACCATCAACCTCGGTGCATCGCTCGCAGCCGAGGGGAAGAAGGTGCTGATCATCGACGCCGACCCTCAGGCCAATTCGACCAGTGGATTAGGCATCTCTCCATCGGCCATGACCTCGTCGATCTACGAGTGTCTTGCCGACGACTATCCCATGCGGGGCGCTCAGGTGCCCACATGTGTCGAAGGGCTCGACCTTATCGGATCGCGTATCGACCTTGCCGGAGCAGAGATAGAGCTTATCTCCCGCCCGGGCAGGGAAAAGGTGCTCGCACGCCTCCTCACTCCCATCGTGCCCGACTACGACTATATCCTCATCGACTGCTCCCCCTCGCTCGGACTGATCACCGTCAATGCCCTTACGGCCGCCCACTCGGTCATAATTCCGGTTCAGGCCGAATACTTCGCTCTCGAAGGAATCACCAAGCTCATCAACACCATCCGCATCATCAAGCCCAAACTCAATCCCGGCCTTGAGATCGAAGGATTCCTGCTCACCATGTATGACGCCCGCCTGCGACTGGCCAACAAGATCTATGAAGAACTCAAAGGCCACTTCGGCGACATGGTGTTTGACACCGTCATCCCACGCAACATACGTCTTTCAGAGGCTCCGAGCCACGGCCTGCCGGCACTGCTCTACGACCCCGAAAGCCGCGGCTCGACATCCCATATCGCTCTTGCCCGCGAAATCATAAACAAAAACAAAAAACGCTGACCATGGCTCTCAAACGCTCACCCCTCGGGCGAGGTCTTGACTCGCTCATATCCATGGACGACGCCCCCGCCCGCGGCTCCTCGGCCATCAACGAGATAGATCTTGACAAGATCTCACCAAACCCCGATCAACCCCGCATCACCTTCGACACCGAGAGCCTTGAGGAGCTTGCCGCCTCGATCCGCGAGCTCGGCATAGTCCAGCCCCTCAGTCTCAGAAAGGCCGGGCCCGACACTTATCAGATCATAGCCGGCGAACGACGTTACCGCGCCGCCCGCCTGGCCGGACTGACCAGCGTGCCTGCCTATATCCGCACCGCCAACGACAGCGAGCTCACCGAGATGGCCCTCATCGAAAACATCCAGCGCGAGGACCTCAACGCCATCGAAATAGCCCTTACCTTCAAGAAGCTGATCGACCAGTATCAGCTCACACAGGAGCGGCTGAGCGAGCGCATTGGCAAGAAACGCGCCACGATAGCCAACTTCCTGAGGCTGCTCCGTCTGCCCGCCGAGGTGCAGATCGGTCTGCGCGACCGCCGTCTCGACATGGGTCATGCCCGCGCCCTGCTGATCCTCTCCGATCCCACCGACCAGCTTGCCCTGTTTCACAAGATCGTGAAAGAGGGTCTGTCGGTGCGTAAAGTGGAGCAACTGGCCAAAGAGATGCAGACCCGCCGCGAAAAAGGCGCCAAAGCTCAAGACGATCAGGCCGACAACAACTTCTCGGCCCACGACTTCGACACTCTTAATAATCATCTCTCAGGCCGGTTCGGCACTCCGGTCAAACTGTCGTGCGACCGATCGGGCCGGGGCAAAATCACCTTCAGCTTTGCCGACGAAGCCCAACTTGAGAGATTAATTGCTATCTTTGACGGACTAAATTGCTGAGCCGTCGCCCGACAGCTCCGGCCTATCATGTTTAAACCGCTAATTATCACCCCACTAACAGATGACCATACTCCATCAGGCACACCTCTTGCAAGCGTCCTCCCGCTGGGGAAGGGTGGCAACAGCGGTGGCCGCATGGATGATAATCAGCTGTTTTAACATTTTTTCAGTTTCGGCTCAGACCATCCCCACTGATCCGGTCGAACTGCCCGACTCCATTCCCTATGGCCCGGTGATCACCGATCCGGGAGCTGCCGTTGTCAGCGATCTGCTCAAGACCTCCGGCGACTCCGCAATCCTCGTTCCGCTCGACACCGTGCCCATCCTTCCCCCCTCCCCCGCACTGGTTGACGCATCGAAAGGAAAGCGCATCTTCAACCCCAACCCGACCCGCGCCGTATGGCTCTCGGCCCTCTTTCCCGGCCTCGGACAGATCTATAACCGCCGCTTCTGGAAACTGCCCATCGTTGTGGGCGCCTACATGGCGCTCGGCTACGGCACTCAGTGGAACAACATGATGTTTAACGACTACACCAAAGCCTACAACGATCTGACCGACTCCGATCCCGACACCAAGAGCTACATGGACTTCTTCCCTCCCACCATCACCGAGAGCGATCTCGACCATCAGTATCTCGAGCGTAGCTTCAAGGCCCGTAAAGACTATTGCCGCCGCAACCGCGACCTCTGCGTCATCTCCATGATCGGCGTCTATCTCATCGCCATGGTCGACGCCTACGTCGACGCCTCGCTCGCCCATTTCGACATCTCGCCCGACCTCTCTATCGACTGGTCGCCCACCATAATCCCCGACACACGCTCACAGGTGCCCGGCGTAGGGCTCCAGTGGGCGCTGACCTTTTAATCATACCATCTTTTCCTCACCTTATCCCTCTGCAATGTCCATACGCTTCATCTCCACAATATGCCTCTCGATAGCCGCTTTCACCGCATCGGCGGCCCTGTCGATCCTCGACATCAAATATTCCATCACCGACCCCAACGTTGTAGTCCCTGAAAGTTTCGAGACAGCCACCCGTCAGCTCGAAGAAAACTTCTATCTCAAAAACTTCACGGAGCGCGTGGAGATGATCGATACCACCGCGTCAGGAGCCGGCACACCCGAGCAATATGCCGAGCTGCTGTCGCGCCTGCCCACCGAGATGGAGATGCCCTATAATGAGATCGTCGGACGTTTCATCGACATGTATCTCACCCGCCGGCGCACTCTGCTGGCCGATATGATAGCCCTCCACAACTACTACGGCAACATATTCGTCGAAGAGCTCACTAAAGAAAATCTTCCCCTTGAGCTCCAGTATCTTCCGGTCATAGAGAGTGCTCTGCAACCCAATGCGGTAAGCTCGGCAGGTGCCGTAGGTCTCTGGCAGTTCATGCCTGCGACGGCCAACGGCCTCGGACTGGAGATCAACTCGCTCATCGACCAGCGCCGCGATCCGCGCAAATCCTCGGCCGCAGCAGCCCGCTATCTGCGTCAGCTCCACGATATCTACAACGACTGGTCGCTCGCGATCGCCGCCTACAACTGCGGGCCTGGCAACGTCAACAAGGCCCTCAGGCGCGCCGGAGGTGGCAAGAAAGACTTTTGGGAAATATACAATTATCTCCCCACCGAGACCCGCGGTTATGTGCCCGCGTTCTTCGCCGCCAACTTCGTGATGAACTATTACGACCGCTTCGGACTGCGCCCCACCGTTGTCAAGCAGCAGCTTGTGACAGATACCGTACAGGTGGCCGACCGCGTCCACTTCAACCAGATTGCGCAAGTGCTCAATATCCCCGTCGAGGAGATCAGGATGCTCAATCCGCAGTTCCGAAAGGATCTGATTCCCGGCAACAACCATCCCTACGCACTCGTGCTCCCCTCCCAGCAGTGTCTGAGCTACATCATCAGCCACGATGCCATATTGGCCGCGGATGCCGATCAGTATGCACGCCGCACATACGTTGAGCCCGGCGCGCCACGCGACTCATCAGCCCTTGCCTCGGATGCTCCGGTGCTTGAGAAGATCACCCACAAGGTGAAACGCGGCGAGAATCTGCGCGACATAGCGCGCCGCTATGGTGTGAGTGCAACCGATATCAAGAAGTGGAACAATCTCAAGCGCGGCAAAGTCAAAGCCGGCGAGAATCTTACTATCGAGGTGATGCGACGCGCTAACCCGCAACCCGCTGCCCCCGCTCTTGCCGCAAACTCGGGCCAGACAGCTCCCGCTTCAGCCGACTCCACCGCCACTAAGCAGACAGCTGCAGCCGTGCAGGAGACAAAGGCCGAGGCTAAACCCGCCGCCAAACCGGCTCCCGAACCAAAGAAAACCGCGCCCAAGACAGAGACCAAGAAACCTGCCGCTGCGGCCAACGCCGGCGGTCCGACCAAATATAAGCTCCGCAACGGCGACAATCTCTATCAGCTCTCAAAGCGCTTCGGAGTGACTGTGCAGGATATTCAGAAAGCCAACAACATGGGCACATCCACCAGCCTGCGTGCGGGAGAGACCATCACCATCCCCGCTAAGAAATCGACTCCCGCTAAGAAGTCGACGCCTAAGAAATCCACCCGCCGCAAATAACCGAACGGCCAACGACTCAAGCCGAAGCGCCCGGACAATGCCTCGATGTGAGAGACTGTCCGGGCGCTTCGCATTATATCACGAAAATTATTTGCGGAGAGCGATGGAGAGCAGAAACTCGCGCCCACGGAGGAGGCGCTGGCTCTCAAACGACGTGTATTGATTGTAAATGGTGTAGTTGTAGGTGCGCTGATCGCAGATATTATTAAGCGCAGCCGACAGCTCGAGGCTCTTGGAGAGTTTATACACCAGCTTCGTGTCGAGAAGAAAGACATTCTTATAATCACCTGCGGTGAGCTCGTTGCGGTAATGCTCGCCCGCGATGTGCCATTCCCATTGACTGGCAGGCATGAAGTTGAGCATGAGCTGGTTTTTCATCCCGGAGAGCCAGGAGGCGCTGTTGCGACCCATGTCAAGCCGGCTCGACGAAAGGTTGAGACTGTAGTCGAAACTCATGAAATGGAGAGGGACGCCATTGAGCTTTATGCCGGCAGCCCAGGATCTGGTCACGGAGTTAACCTCACGGCTCTCGGAGATCAGACGGGATCCGTTGCGGTTGAACGAACCATTGATCTTGACGCTTCCGCGCATGAAGTCAAGCGACTTGCCCAGGCTTCCGCTTGCAATGAACATAGTGCCGTCGCTCCTGGCCGGTGAGTAGGAATATACCACATAGTCGCCATAGAGCTGCTGTACAAGAGTATATGGATTGTGATGCCACGTCTGCATGACCATAGCGTTGCCGAACACTCCTGTGCGGGTCTGACGGTAAGAGAAAGTCGCCGACAGATTTTGCGAGGTCGTGGTGTAGAATTCGTCCACGCCACTGCGGAATGAGCGGTAATCGGTCATGACATATCCCGGATAGATGCGGCTCAGCTCCATAGGCGAGCGTCCTGCTCCACCACGCACCCTCATCGTAACACGTTTGTTGGGTTGCCAGTTAACACTGAGCGAGGGGGTGAAATAGGCCTCACTGCGATTGGCAATCGCCTTGTCGAAATGATAGCCGGCGAAACTTAGAGGTGCATTGAGGGTGAAATTCACCCGTCTGACCCAATATTCAACCTTAGGGGTTGCATAGACAGTTAGGTAGTTTGTGTTGATGCAGTTGGTAAGGTCTTTAAAGTCTTTAAGGTCATTAAGGACATTAAGGTCATTGCTGGTATTGAGCGAGCGTAGATATCCCCTGAGCCCTCCCTCGAAACTCACGGTAGCGTCTCCGAGCATGAAAGCGTAGGTAGCACTTTCGTTGGTATAGAACGCATGATCCCTTACCTCCTGACGCACGAAGTCGGAAGGCATCGACACGGAAAGTGTCTGAGGCATCGACTCCCACTCAATCTTGCTCCGGAAGGTTATGAGGTGATTTCGGCTAAAACGCTTGATGAGCTTGAATTCGTTGCCGACATAGTAGTCGGGGAGCGAGGCCTCCTGTCGGTTAGGGAGCGATCCGTTCATGGTAAGACGGATGTCGTCCCAGTCCAGATTGGTCTGTAACGTATTGTTGATGAAGACTGTCTTCCGGTTGAGTTCGTAGATCATCTTTGCAGACAGAGAGTGAGAGCGTTCCGTTCCGCGCCGGCTCTCATGGATTACATGATCCCCGCCGGGGAGGAAATAGGTGGTCACATTGGCCGCGTCGGCAGTAATGCGGTTGAATGTGTAATCTATCTGCGCCTTTAGCTCGCCGCGCCCCATTTTCCAGAGTCCGTTGGTCGACACGAGCGCCGAGCGGTTGAAGAGTGTGCGCCGGCGGCTGAGATAGGGCACCCCGGGCAGCGATACGCCGACATAGCCATTCAGATCGGTGCCCCGCTGCGAAGCAAAAAAGTCAGTGGCCTGAGTCGAGAGATCATCGCCGGTATTGTTGGTGCGGAATGTAGTGATGTTCTGAAACTTCGTCGTGACAGCCATGGCAAATAGCTCGGCATCCCAGATTCCTCCGGAGGGTTGCCAGGAATAGCCGCCCCCGGCTTTGCCGTGGACAGTCCATACAGCCTTGGCCTTGTTCTTCAGCCTAAGGTTGATGGCAGCCTTGTCTGAAAACGACAGGCCCGCCAGCACTTGCATGGGCTGATGATTTTCAAGCACCTCCACAGCGCCTACATCCTCATGGCTTATGCCATTGGTGGCTATCCCGTATTTGCCTCCCAGCAGATCGGATCCCTCGATATAGAACTTGTTTATCGCCTCGCCCTGATATTTGATCTGACCAGATTTCTCTACGTCGATACCGGGCATACGCTTGAGCACGTCGCCTATGGAGCGGTCCTGCGCCTGAGCGAATCCTCCCACGAAATAAGTGACCGTGTCACCCTGCTCCCGGATGCGGTCGGCCTTCACCGTCACCTCCTGCAGGACGTTTGTTCCAGGCTCAAGCGCCACGGTAAGAGGAAACTTCGCGCCTTCAAGAGAAATGGTCTGCCTGGCAAAGCTCATCATCGACACTTCGAGCACACAACCGTCAACCGATGGCACCGATATGGCAAACTTGCCGTCGGCTTTCGTAGCGGCAAATTTCCTGATCTTGCCGTCGGCACCCTTGACCATGACCGACGCTCCGGCCAGCGGCTCGTTATTATCCTTGTCGATGACAACGCCGTGCACATCCACCTGTGCCACGGCAGCGACCGAGACTAACAGACATAGCAGGCAAACCGTTAGAATTTTCATAGATCGTGTGGATAAGTGGTTTCTTCCTTGTCGTGATTAACAGTCTTAACCTTCTTCTCGGCAGAGGGTGCCGGGCCCTTACCATGCATGGCTGCCATTCTGCCGGAAAAATTGGAGTGACTATATTTCCACCAGTTGTTGAAGAATTTGTCGCGGGTAACATTATTTACTCCACGCTTTTCTTTGTAGCAGAGATAGCCAACCTCGGGCACTCCGGTCTGCTTGATGCCGTTGGCCAGAAAATGATACTCATCATGGCTATCGCCGGCCTCCAGAATCAGACCGGGCAGTCCGCAAAGTTTCCAAGGGCCATCCTGAATCGGGATCTCGGGCGTAAACCAGGCTGTCCACCGACGCCCGCGGTAATCGGTCGTTGCCTTGAAGCACTCGTAGCCCATTATTTCTTTCGACTCGTCGGTTATCTCCCACTCGGGTTTCTCCCAGTCCTCCTCGTAGCGCCAGTCCTCCATGTCGAAGTAAGCGGTTTCCGTTACCTTACCTTCCGGATAGTTCTTGTATATCACATTCCAGTATCTGCCGCTGCGCGACAATGCAGTGCGGTCAAACTCCTTCGGATCTTTCTCGAAGAGTGCCTGCTCCATCTGCCAGTAGAGATCGCGCGCATTGTACATTAGCGAGTCTCTGTAATAATGCGGAACCGAACAGTAGCGCGACATCCCGGCTCCGATACGTAACATAGTCTCTTCCTCGAAAGAAGCTAACTTATTGTCGCGCTTGGTGGTATCGGTTACTTCCGTTCGGGTATACCGCACTTCGAGCAGAGCGGGCTCCGTGTCTCTAACCCAGTTGTCGGCGTATGCCGCCACAATGGCCGCAGCCATGATCATAAATGCAAGGAATCTATTCATGGTATGATGATTATGTTGGATGATTTAAGCGCAGATAAGAATTTTTACGTTTATCACTTAATTAATTCGTCGGCAAATTTAGCCACAACTATTCAAATAGTCAAGAAAAAGCATGATTATTTTACGAATTTTTTCGTTATTGAGTCGAATTTGTCGAATTAGTCGAAAGTGTCCTTTTTTTTAGGACAATTTTCGCTATTTTTGTCCCCAAATTTAGGACACC
>CAYWWE010000025.1:19404-25572 GCA_964461785.1 uncultured Bacteroides sp. | reverse complement strand
AAAAGTTCGGAGTGAAACCACCGAAAAGTTCGGAATCGCTTGTGTAGTATTCTGAAAATAATAACCTTAGAGCAACCCGCTTAGGGAGTATATGTGATCCCATTGGGTTGTCTACGAGATTAGTAAGTAGTGAAGTCCGAGAGCACTACTATCATCGACTTAATTTTTTTTGTCATGAGTGTAACGGATCGGGATAATCTTACGTCATATATAGTGAAAACGGACTGAACGTCCGCTCTCCCATATCGACAATTCTTATTCCCATCCTGACAATGAAATCTCCCCTGCTTGCGGCTCTTATGGTCGCGCTCCCCGCCACTACCATTTTCGCCTCTACTGATCTGCTTACTCTGCGTGCCGATTCCGAAGCAATCCGCATCCTCCTCGATGGCAAAGCTCAGGTTCCGTGGCTCATCTCGCCTGAAATCCCGGTTGATTCGCTACAGACCTCAGCAAGAAAAGTCACTTTCATTTCCGCAATAGATACCGTGACAGTCAGTGGATTGTCCGACTACCAAAGTCAGGACATAGCCATCATTAACGCCTCGGGAGACACGGCCCTGACTAGAATCGTGAAATTACCTGAGGTGATATACGACAATCCCCCCACGTCGATGATGCCGGCCAAAGGGGCCACAAAACTGTCGCGGGAGCAGGCCTTGTTTGACCTCGACGCCCTATTTTACGCCCTCTCGGAGATTCATCCCGACATATATTCCGTGACCGGACATGAAAAACTCCTCACTGCCCTCAACGACACCCGCAGCGCTATTACCGACTCAGTGACAACAACAGAGCTCTATCGCATCATGGCTCCGCTGGTCAGCCTGATCGTCGACGGCCACACCATGCTGCGATTTCCGTTCAACGACTTCTTCACTCCCGAGCTGAAACGTATGCCACTCTTTGTCAGAGTTCACCCCGACCGCACGATCACCGCCACCGGCAGCTACGACTCCCTCATTCCTGCCGGCTCACACATCATGTCGGTCAACGGTGTCAGCGCCGACGATATTATTGACAGCATGCTTCCTTTCGTGAGCGGCGAACGCGAGCATTTCAAGCTCTCGCGCGTCAACGACTATTTCAATGCGCTCTTCGAGATATCTTATGGCAACAAAGATCACTATGAGATTGTCTACCAACCCGCCGGGAGATCCCTGACGGCGACGGCAACACTTCCGGCCTCCGACTGGGCCACGATCGAGGCGCATGTTCCCTCCGGCGCCGACACCGACGCAACTACCGCTCCCCGTCTTCCCTATAGCTACCGCATTGATCCGGAAAAAGGCGTGGCTATTATGGAATTCAACGCTTGCACAGGGCGAAAAAAGATGGCCCAGTTGTGCGACTCCATGTTTACCGAGATGCGTGAGAAAGGCATCGACCGACTCATCATCGACGTGAGACAAAACGGTGGCGGCGACTCCAGCGTAGGCGACATCCTGCTCTCTTATATCGCCAAAAAGCCCTTCACTCAGTTTGACAAAGTCCTGGCCAAAGTATCTCCGATGACGGCCCGAATGATCGGGCGCACTGACGGGCGGCCAACCGTAAACCTTTACTCCACCCCAAAGGAATCCTACCTTAAACCCCTGCCTGCCGAAAAAGGCCACTTCGATGGCACAGTGATACTTCTCACATCATCCGACACCTTCTCGTCCGGCGCGAGCTTCGCGTGGGCCTTCAAGGAAGCCGACTGCGGCCAGATCGTGGGCGAGGAGACGGGTGGCATGAACGTGTGCTTCGGCGACATAGTGGCGTGGACGGCCCCCATGTCGGGCCTCCGCTGCACCATATCATGGAAACGATTCTGGCAGATGAATGCCAATGAATTTGACATCCATGGCGCTCTGCCCGACGTCGCAGTAAGCGCCGACCAAGCCCTCACCGAAGCCCTCACCCTCGTCTCAGAATAAACCTATAAACCTACAGAGGTAGCGCTCTTCACATCGACCTCCGATGAGAGTGTGAAGAAAAAACTTCACTTGTCGTAAGAGCACAAATGATTAGCAATAACGGTTGAAAATTCAGCCGTTATTGCTATATTTGCAGTCTAATAGTTTAATTTTAGGCTATGAATGATAATATTTATATGCTTGCCGACAGCGAAATATGTCGTAAAATCGGCAAAAAAATAAGGCAACTGCGCTTGCGTCAAAACATCACCCAACGATCTTTGGCCGAGCAGTCGCAAATTTCAGTCTCCTCAGTCAAGAAGATTGAGAACGGCGAATTAGGCACATTTGACACGCTGATGCGGGTCATGCGTGTCTTGGGCGAGCTTGAAATCTTCTCTCCTCTTTTGAAAGAAGATGAGATGAGTCCCAATGAATACCTTGAATTTGTTGAGTCTGTCAAGAAAAAGCAGCGCAAAAGATCATCACCCGCAAGAAAATCCAATACAACTATTACCCAGGAAGAATCAGAATGGTAGATATAGCAAAAGTCAATCTCTACAACCAACAGATGGGCTCAGTCCGCTGGGACAGCAGCAGGAATACTGCATTGTTTGAATACGCAGATAATTTCATAGGTAAAGGATTGGAACCATCTCCTATACTTATGCCCGTGCGCCAAGGGCGCGTGTATTCGTTTGGAGATATAGACCACGGGACTTTCAAAGGATTACCGGGTTTGCTTGCGGATTCGCTGCCAGACACATACGGACGCGCCTTGTTTGATCGTTGGCTCGCTCTTACGGGCCGTCAAAGCGGCAATGCCGTTGAAACCTTATGTTTTCTCGGGAAACGATGTATGGGAGCGTTGGAATTCGAGCCAGCAATGGATGTTCCTTACGGCACCGATGTCAAGATTGAACTTGATTCATTAGTGGAAGTGGCAAGTGAAGCATTGGCGGAAAAAGAAAAATTTGGAGCAAATCTCGAAGAGGATAAAAAGGCAGCAATCGCGGAGATTGTTCGTCTTGGCACATCTGCCGGCGGTCAAAGGGCTAAAGCAATCATTGCATATAATAAGGAAACGGGAGAAATAAGATCCGGACAAATTGATGCTCCTGCCGGTTTTGATTATTATCTGATTAAACTGGATGGAGTAACAGCAGAAGCCGGATTCCGCGAGACTCAGAATTTCGGAAGATTGGAATACTCTTTTTACCGTTTGGTAAAGGAATGTGGCATTGAGATGTCGGATTGCAGCCTGATTGAAGAGAATAGACGGGCGCATTTTCTTACCAAGCGTTTTGACCGTGTAAACGGAGAGAAAGTCCACATGCAGACGCTTTGTGGCCTCGCTCACTATGATTACCGTATGCCACGCTCATATTCCTATGAACAGGCGTTCAATATAATGAGAGCTTTACGCTTGCCATATTCTCAGGCACAGGAAATGTTTCGCAGAATGGTTTTCAACGTGGTTGTCAGAAATCAGGACGATCACACCAAGAATATCTCCTTCCTTATGGATAAAACTGGCAAGTGGAAGCTATCTCCGGCCTACGATATGGGATTCGCCTATAATCCGAAAGGAGGATGGACGTCTCAGCACCAGATGTCGATAAACGGAAAGTTTGATAATATAACAAGACAGGATCTACTTGAATTTGCACGACGCAATAACATAAAGGATGCGGCTGATATTATTGATGGGATTATAAACGCCGCATCGCGATGGCCGCTTATTGCGAAAGAATGTGAAGTACCTAAGCCAATGATTGATGTAATTCTTACGGAGATGAAATTATGTATCTGAGATCATAATTTATAAGAAGAAGGTCTTGCTGTGAGAAATGCATCTTCGGCGTTATAAATGTGTCGGAATTTTTCTGTAATTTTGCGGATTATGAGTGATAGTTTATCGACCGACAATAAGAGTTTTTCGGGCCGCAAGGTGCTCATTGTGGGCGCGGGCGGCTTCATAGGCGGCTTCATGGCCGCCGAGGGCCTGCGCCGGGGTGCCGATGTTACCTGCATGGTGCGCCCTTCCACCAACCGACGCTATCTCACCGATCCGGCCCTGAAGTTTGTAGAGGTGGAGAATTTCGACGACACCGCCTCGATTGCATCCGCATTGCAGACTACCGACACGCGCTGGGACTATATAATCTATAATCTCGGGGCTACGAAAGCCGCCAACTTCTCCGACTTCAACCGCGTCAACTTCAACTTCCTGCGCAACTTCCTCGATGCCCTGCGCGAGACCGGCAAGATTCCCGACCGGCTACTCTACATGAGCTCGCTCTCGGCTCTCGGCAAGGGCGACGAGCGGGGCTACACTCCGATGGCCGACACGATGATTCCCAATCCCGACACGCGCTACGGCCTGTCGAAGATGAAGGCCGAGACGCTGCTCGACACCACTACCGACATACCCTGGACCATCCTCCGCCCCACCGGCGTCTACGGCCCCCACGAACAGGACTATCTGATGATGGTCAAGTGCATGGCCAAGCACGTGGACTTCGGGGTCGGTTTCCGCCGCCAGATGCTCACCTTCATCTATGTTGAAGATCTTGCCCGCGCCGCTTTCGACGCCGTGGCCGCTCCCGCCACCAAGGGGCGCAAATATATCGTGAGCGAGCTCCGCAGCTACTCGCAGGCCGAGTTCCGCAAGATCGTGGCTCAGGAGCTCGGCACCGGCTTCGTAATCCCCGTTCGTCTGCCCCTGTGGATCACCAGGATAGTCTGTCTGGGAGCTGAGAAATGGGGCGTGGCGCGCCTCAAGCCCTCCACCCTCAACACCGACAAATTCAACATCCTGCGCCAGCGCAACTGGCAGACCGACTGCTCGCGAGCCATCGCCGACTTCGGGTTTGCTCCGCGCGTCGGGCTGCGCGAAGGCATCCGCGAGGTGATCCGCTCCTGGCGCGAGGAGGCATCACACAATTAACAACTTACGGCGACATCCCGGTTACCCCCGGGATATCGCCGCAATCAGGGCAGGCGAATGCTCACGATGGAGCATCCCTGCAATTCTCTTAAAGGTCAGTCGTCGGAGACAGTCGGAGCCGCTTCCGAATCAGGCAGCGCGATCAGCGGATAGCACGACTTTCTGTTCATGTGAACATCACCGTTTTCATAGTAACGGACGGTCAGCAGTACCACCGACTTGCATGGCTCCCCGTTCAGATAGCCGGGGCCATCGAAGATCCTGTTATTGTGCAGAAAATTCTCGACAATCTTGTTTTTATCCTTGCTGTATTGCGCAGATTTCACCAATGTGCAGTCCTCGACAGTACCGTGTTCATCCACAATCAGTTGAAACCTCGACAGCCGGTTAGTGTCGGCCAGCTCCACACTCCCTCCATGGTTTACGTTTCTATGAAAACTACCATAACCAAGGATAAAGCGCAGTCGGTCAAATGAGTTAATGCCTTCCTGGATATAAAACAGAGGCGCTTCGTAGGTATATGAAATGCCATCAGAGCCCTTCACTTCCGCTGTATTGGCTGTGGGCTGCTCTACATTGGTCTGGGCAAAGGCAGCGCTCGCCCAGCCTATCATCGTTACGAGGAGG
The DNA here is from genome assembly GCA_964461785.1 of uncultured Bacteroides sp. Lineage (GTDB taxonomy): Bacteria > Bacteroidota > Bacteroidia > Bacteroidales > Muribaculaceae > Paramuribaculum. The sequence goes on along the minus strand of CAYWWE010000025.1, from coordinate 20,097 downwards.
ATTATAATTTGTTTCATAGGCTTATCATTTATTTAAGGGTTTAACAATGACTGAGATTTGAACCTCGCGTGGCGGATGCTCCGGGGAGCATCCCTACAATTGCGCTGAATTGTCTGATTACTTCGTTCCGGTTATCGCAAACGATAATTATTTCTGTGAACCCGTAGAAGCCGTTGTTGCTTCGTCCTTTCCGGTGTCGGGCAGCGGGATCAATGGATAACCCTCGTGCTTAACATCAATGTCTCCATTTTTATGATAACCGATAGACAACATCAACACCGATTTGCAGGGCTTACCGTCAACAGTCGAAACTTCCTCTTTAAAGTTTTTTTCGGAAAGACAATTTAGAATCCTTTCATCCTTGTCGCGGTTCGTGGATTTAACCATGCTGCAGTCTAAAACATTGCCCTTTTCATCCACTACCAACTGGAACTTTGACATATCTTTATAATCAGCGCTCTTGCTGGAAAGCCGATTAATTTTTTCATTAGGTCCAAATTCAGCTTGAAGGATCTCAAGAATGGACATACCGCGATCCAAGCCACCTCCTATAATATATTTGGGGGCATTAGGCGCGTCGGGGCCTTCCCATGAACCTCGGATAATATTATCTTCCTTAAGATCAGCTTGAGCAAATGCGCAACTTGCCCATCCGATAAGCATGGTAATGAGGATTAGAACTTGTTTCATAGG
>CAYWWE010000025.1:7352-19304 GCA_964461785.1 uncultured Bacteroides sp. | reverse complement strand
TTAATTTTTGTCATTTTGCTTGGTTTATTAAGTTAGAGCATCTCGGATGCGAAACTATGTGCCGCCGTCCACATACATTATATAAGGAGCGTGCGGAGGATAATGGGGGGATTTGGATAGATTTGTGTTTCTTGGCGTAGAAGTTTTTTGAGTCCGACAATATGATATTTTCCGTATGTAAAATTACAACGCATAAATGAAAAATTGCGGAACTTCTTAAAATTATTTTTCGTCCCATTTGCTATACCAACACATTGATACACTGAGGCAAAAATAGTGTGCAAAAGTTCCGTCGGAACTTTTACGCCCACAAGGCGGCACATGCTGGGCGACCCGAGATGCGCCCCTACAGGGCGCTATGGATTGATCTGCCGCATTCCCCGGGTTGTATCCCTGCGGGATTTACCCGGAGCTATGACTGACCCACCGCTACGCGGCTCTCCCGCAACTTCTTTTGACCCCTGTGAGGGAGGTCGCGATATGATCCGGCGACCCGCGTCTGCGGGTCTGAAACCTTACCACGGCACAATGTCGTGGGCTCTCGCTGCGATCGACCGCCACGCTACTATCCGACACCCCGCTGCCGCGGGTCGGTCATGCCGCCCGGCACCGGGGTGGCCGGAGTCAGTCGACGATAAATTGACCGCGGAAAGCGAGTCCGGTGCTGGTTGTGACGGTGAGAGTACACAGTCCGTGTGCGCCGGAGAGGGCGCATGACATTGGCTGGATCATGGTAGATGACACGGAGCTCCAGACTTTACCATCGGCATCCGTGACAGTGATTGTGGCGTTGCCGCAATAGTAGTCGAAGCTCACGTAGACCTCCTGCCTCTCTCTGCTGAAGAAGCAATATGGAGGCTCGGTATAGTCGAAATCATGATTCTTGTCAGGGTGAGTTGTATGTTCCGGATCTGTATCTACCGGAATCTCGACATCATCGGATGCGGAGGCAATAGCAGGTGCGAACATTGCAACTGCACAGAAAATCAATCGTGTAATTAACTTCATGGACAGGTCTATTTAGTAGTAGGATTATTGTGTCTGATATATTTTTCGGCAAGGAGGTGGAAGTAATCTTTTCTTGATTGCAGGAGACGCCCTTCTATCAGGGCGCGTCGGCGATAGATGGCCGATCGCTTCATCGACATTATTATCCTGATGGAGTGAAGGCTGAAACCGGCAATCATCAGAAGAAGGATCTTGTGAAGCTCTTTGCCGAGAAGCGACCGAAGCTCATTATTGACCCCAGGGAGTCCGGGCTCGATTCGTGAGGCAAGAGGGAATATGGAGTTTTCGAAGCCGCCGGAGCGCATATAGTCGAGTAGCTCCGATGATATCTTGCCGTATCGCCCCGACGGCTTGCTTTCGTCAGGACTATCGGGTATTATTGCCAGAATTATACTGTTGATTGCGGAGATAAAGGGCAAGATATCGTCGGTGGGAGTCACAAGCGAGATGGCAGATTCGCTGTTGGCTATCTGCCTTAACAGAGCGTTTATCTCCGACTCCCTATCGGCGATTTTCTGCTGATATTCAGCCATCTCAGCCGCGATGGCGGAGTTCTCGGTCTGTTTCTGCTGCAGTTCGCGCTCGAGCAGTTCGGTCTTGATCTCGGTCTGCACGATCCTATTTGCCATGGCGTCGGATGAGCGGCTCAGCTCGTCATAATCGTTCTGCATATCTGCAAGCCGGGCCCGGAGTCTATTGGTGTTGGAAGAATACTGAGAGATGGCCGATTCACTGTCGGCTATCTTTCCTAACAAAACGTTTATCTCCGACTCCCGATCGGCAATTTTCCGCTGATATTCTGCCAACTCCGCTGCTATGGCTGAATTATCGGCCTGCTTCTGCCGCAGCTCGCGCGCGAGCATACTGGCATTGATCTCGGTCTGTACAATTTTCTTTGCCAGAGCGTCGCACGAACGGCTCAGCTTATCACACTTGCCCTGGATATCTGCAAGCCTGACCCGGAGCTTATTGGTGCTGGAAGAAAGATGTGAGATCACACAGCCCATGGCTGCGGTAAGGGTCAGGAGTATGATGATGGTGATCAGGCGGTTCTGGCGGTCGGTATCCTGCCTTATATCCATGGAGTAGGAGGGTGAGAGAAGGCCGATATTGCTTTTGTAGCGGGCGAACAGACTGTCGTTTTCGCTGTCCTGGATCCGTCGAAGCATCCTGATATCCGGATCAGGGTTCATGGAATCGATCAGCGCAAGCTCGGTAGCCGTAAGGGTAAGGGGGATTACCCCGCCTATGTTTGACGCTACTTCGCGACTGAACCGCTTGGCTGAATCGATCCACTGCCGGGCCTCCCGGAAGCTCCTTTTGCGCACCGCCGCATCGGCCATCATTGCATAGGCCCACATAGAATCCTCGGGAGCGCAATAATATTCATTGCCAAGGAGTCTACGGCCATATTCGATCGCGCCCTCATAGTCGCCGCTCCGCAGGCGGGGTTGGATATTCGCCATGATAAATGCCCGCTTCGCCCTTAGGTTTGAGGTGGATTCCATGCGCTGACGCATACTGTCGAGGACCGCTACCGCAAGGCCGACTCTGTCGCTGTCGAAACTCCTTCCGAGCTCCCGTGCCAAACTCCGGCGGCAGATATCGGATCTCACGGTGTCGCGCAGCGCGTCAAACAGATCTCTGGCCTTAGAGAAGTTACAGGCCGAGGGATCGTAGGCGTAAATATCATCGTAGACATAGCCGAGGCTTCTGTGGGCGCGGGCAGCGAGCAGGGTGTCGGCGAGCTGGCTGAGGGCGCGGTCGGCGCTTTCGCCTATCGCGTTGACGGCAACGGGATAGTCGCCCCTATCCTCGGCCATCACGCCATAGGCGAGAAGGGCGCGGGCAAGGAGCGGATTATCCTCGCGCCCGTTGTTGCGCAGGATGATTATGTCGGCGGTGTCGAGAGGGTGGGTACGGTCGTTGACTATATGGCCTGCGAAGCCGCGGATGGCTCTGGCGCGCGCGGCATTGTCGGAATCGCGCGCCACATATCGGCTCAGTATCTGCAGAGCCTCTCCGGCATCGTGGTCAACGACCGCCAGCGCCCGATCTATCTCGGGATCGTGGCGGGCGGCCGGCTTCACAAAAAACAGCAGATATATCAGGGCACACACAGCCGCCACCATCAGGCAGATGGTGGTGCGGATTATAAGCGGATAATATCTGGGCGAGATGATCATGGATCTATGGAGTTTTTAGGCTGACCACCGCAGCAAAGATAGCAATTAAATTTTTGCCGGGGCGGAACTTTACGGGCAATTTTTGATTTGCATATTCACCTACTGATCAATGTGATATTGCGTCTGCACGAATCCGATCGGAACTTTTGCGCTAACAAAAAAAAAGACAGCCCCCGGAGCGCGGAGGCACCGGGAGACTGGATCGTAATGCCGGGGGCGGATCACTCCGCGTCGGCTATCTTGAGGTCGATCTTGGGGGCGTTGGGGTCGAGGCCATATTTGCGCATCAGCGCGTCGGGAGTTGGCTTGTGGCCGCGGAAGCGCACAAAGAGCTCCATCGGGTCTTCGCTGCCACCCTTTTCGAGCACGTTCCGGCGGAACGAGTCGGCGGTCTCCTTATCAAAGATGCCCTTCTGGGCAAAGAGGTCGAAGCCGTCGCAGTCGAGCACTTCGGCCCACATATAGGTGTAGTAGCCCGAAGCATACTGCTCGCCGCCAAACACATGCTTGAAGTAGGGACTGTGGTAGCGGTACTCGACCTCCGACGGGGCGCCGAGATCGTCGACCACCTGCTGCTCGAAGGCATTGATGTCGATGTCGCCCTCGGGGTTGAGCAGGCCATACTGCATGTCGAGCCATGCGGCCGTGATGCGCTCGGCCATGTGGAGGCCGGAGCCGTGGGTGGCCGATGCCTCGAGCTTTTCGATGAGCTCGTCGGGAATCACTTCGCCCGTCTGATAGTGGCGTGCGTAGGTCTTCATCAGCTCCGGCTCGAAGGCCCAGTGCTCGTGGATCTGCGAGGGGAGCTCGACGAAGTCGCGGTCAACAGCCGTGCCCGACTGCGATTTGTACCTTGCGCGCGATAGCATGCCGTGGAGGCCGTGGCCAAACTCGTGGAACATGGTCTCGACCTCGTCGAGCGACAGCAGCGAGGGGGTGTCGGCCGTCGGAGCGGTGAAGTTGCACACGTTGAAGTTGATGGGGCGGATGTCGTTGCCGTTATCGTCGACATACGATGCCTTGAATTTGCTTGCCCACGCGCCCTGGCGCTTGGAGCTGCGGGGATGATAGTCGGTCATATACACCGCCACATGCTCGCCGTCGGCGTCGCGCATATCGTAGACCTTGACCTCGGGATTATACTTGGGCGCGTCGGGAATCTCGGTAAAGGTCACTCCATAGAGGCGGTTGGCCATCGAGAAGATGCCTTTTCTCACCGAGTCGATCTGGAAGTAGGGGCGCAGCTCGTTTTCGTCGATGTCATACTTCTCCTTGCGCACCTTGTCGGAGTAGTAGTAATAGTCCCACGGGGCTATCTTGAAGCCGAGCCCCTCGCGGTCAACGATAGCCTGCATCTCGGCCACCTCCTCGTTGACCTTCTTCACGGTCGGGCCCCACATCTGCTGCATCAGCTTCTGCGCCTCGGCGGGCTTGCCGGCCATCACGCGGGCAGTCATGTACGACGCATAGTCGGGATAGCCCAGCAGACGGGCCTTGGCGGCGCGGGTCTTGAGGATCTCGTTGATCACGGGGCGATTGTCGTGATCGCCGGTCGAGGCCAGGCTCGAATATGCCTTATACATCTTCTCGCGCAGCTCGCGGTTGTCGGCGTTCTTGAGCAGAGGCAGGCGGCTGGGAGCGTGGAGGGTGAAGACATATTTTCCCTCGTGGCCGCGCTTCTTGCCGGTCTCGAGAGCCGCCTGCTTGTTGCTTTCGGGGAGACCCGACAGCAGAGCCTCATCGTCGACCACGAGCTCATACTCGTTGGTGGCCGCAAGGAGGTTTTTGTTAAACAGCAGATAGAGCTCCGAGAGGCGGTTGTTGAGCTGCTTGAGCGTCTCCTTGTCGGCTTCGCTGAGCAGGGCCCCGTTGCGGGTGAAGCGGTTGTAGGCGCTCTCGACCATGCGCATCTGGTCGGTGGCGAGATTGAGGTTGGCGCGGTTGTCGTAGATGGTCTTTATCCTTGCGAAAAGCTGCGGATTCATCGACACCTCGTCCTCGTAGGCCGACACCATCGGAGTCACCTTGTCGTTGATCTCCGACAGCTCGGGGGTGATGTCGGTCTGGGTCACGGAGCCAAACACCCGGCTCACACGCTCAAGCAGCGTGCCCATCCTGTCCATGGCCAGGATAGTGTTCTCAAAAGTCGGAGCCTCCGGATTGCTGACGATCTTGTCGAGATCCTGACGGGCTTGCTTCAGGCCCTCCTCGTAGGCTTCGAGATAGTGGGCGGGAGTGATGAGGTCAAACGGCGGGATCTCGTAGGGAGTGGTGTAGGGCGCCATAAACGGATTGACCGTGGTTTCCAGCCGTCCCGTAACCTCGTCGGAGGCCTGCATGGCCGGGGCAGCCGCGAAAAGGAGCAGCGCCGACCCGGCAACAACTTGTTTCAGATTCATGATATACAGATTAAAGGGATATTTTTTTAAGTAATGGTTAATATGATGACCGGAGCGGAAGATTTCTGACAACTCCGGGAGATCAGCCGAGCAGAAGCACAAGCACTATGCCGAATATGATCAGCACGGTGTTGGAAACGGCGTAGGTGATCGTATAGCCTATGGCCGGGACAGAGCTTCCGAGCCTCTCCTGGATTGCACCGAGACCCGCCGTGGTTTTGCGCGCTCCGGCGCAGCATCCCAACGCAATGGCCGGATGGAATTTAAACACCTTGTAGCTGAGCACAAGGCCGATAAAAAGCGGCACGAGGGTCACGATAAGGCCTCCGATAAAGATCTTGGGGCCTACGGCCATGAAAGAGTCAACGAACGTGGGGCCCGACGCAATACCTATCACGGCAATGTAAAGATTGAGGCCGAGATTGTTGAACACCCATAGCGAGGCCTTGGGGATGGCACCGTAGACCGGACGCTTCGAGCGCAACCATCCCAACACGAGACCCATGACCAGAGCGCCCCCGCTCGTGCCGAGGCTTATGGAGATATTCCCGAACTTCAACGCCAGACAGCCGAGCAATCCGCCCAGAAGCACACCGAGCCCAACGAACACAAAGTCGGTGGCCAGTGTGGGCTTATCGGCATAGCCGATACTCGACGTGGCCGCGTCGACATATTTCCTGCGGCCTACAAGCTCCAGGACATCGCCGGGATTGACCACAACCTCCCTCGACGGCGCCACAATCCTGCCGTCTCTGCGGATGCGCTTGATCTCGACACCATACATGAACTCTTTCTCAACGAGATCGGGCACACTCATTCCGCCCTTGCCTGCGGCCACAGTCACCTCAACATCCTCAACCGGGAATGTAAGGATGCCGAGCCCGGCCACCTCCTCACCGAGCCATGAGTTGTCGCCGACAATAAACTCCCTACGGCCCGAAACCACTATGATGTCGCCCCGGTTCACTACCGAATCCCTCGTGGCCTCGGTCGTGGTGCCGTCGGCAGTCTTGATGCGCTCCACCAGCAGCCTGCGCCCCGAAGCCTCAAACCGTGCCTCGATCTCATCGACGGTGCGGGGCGAGCTCATCCACTCGCCGTCGGCACGGAAAGCCCTGAAAGCCACCGGACGGCAGGCATCGAAAAAGGCCGGATCATCCGCGGCGCTTCCTTGTGAGATGCTCTTTTCATATTCGTGGGTGAGGCGTTTCACCTTGTCGAGTCCTCCCATCATCCAGGGGCCTATGTAGCCGATAAGCCACACGGCACCGAGAGTGCCGAAAACGTATGTCATGGCATAACACACCGGGATGGAAGCTATCATGGCCGCGATGCTCTCCGGATCTCCCGGAAGGGTGGCTATGGTATCTTCGGCTGCTCCCACCACCGGCGAGGCCGTCGATGCTCCGGCCATCATGCCGGCAGCCTGACCGGGATCGAGCCCGAGCCAGAGCGCCACAGCCCACGACGCCAGAAGGATCATCACACACATCACCACGGCAAACAGCACCTGCTTCAGCCCCTCGCCCCGCATCGACTTGAAAAACTGCGGGCCGACGCTATAGCCGATGCAGAACAGGAAGAGCATGAATGAGACCGTCTTCAGCGGGCCGCCGACATTGATGTCCATCTGCCCGACCAGCACACCGACTATCAGGACCGATGTGACCGTGCCGAGTGAAAAGCCTTTGAATTTCAGGCGTCCGATAAGAAATCCGAGTCCGATCGTCAGAAACACGGCCAACGCCGGATTATGCCGGAAGGTGTCAATAATCCACATATTGGTTATAATGGTATTTTCAATATCTGTCAAAAGTAGCGATTAATTTTATCACCTCCAAATCTAAATCTCTCAGAGTTCACTATGCACCAGATGTCTGGGACATGGAACACCTACATATCGCTGATAGACCAGCACAGGGCCGTGTATGCAAACGACGATAGGTTTTTGTTAAGCTCGAAGAAGTGCCTGATCTTTTCTTCGAGAAGCGACGGCTTATAGCGTTCGCGCTGACGTTTGATCTCGATAAACGACAGACGCTTTTCCAGATCATCGGCAGTGACTATATCTATTTCATTGCCACCCTTTCTGTCCCACCATCCTCCGATCCGGGTATATTCCTCACTCTCGGCCAGTTTCTCCCTGAAATATCTTTCGAGCATATATCCCGAGAAGGTATCGTAATCGCGCATAATTAGTTCGCGGAGTTTCTTGTAAGCACCGATCTCGAGCATATAACCAAATTTATAAATAAATCGGAACCAAAAAGTAAGGAAATTGTCTCTAATTATGTAGTGAACGTTTTTGTTAGACGTCCTCTCGTAGATCGGTTGCCGCTTGGAGATTATCTCGTAGTCGTTCTCCAACCTCGAGAGATAGCCCCCTACCTCCTTGCCTGATTTGGCTTCGATGTCGCTGCGGGTGGTGTGACCGTCAGCAATGGCTGCGAGGATAGAGAAATAGTTGCCATATTCTTTGCCGAATTCGCCAATAAGCATCACCTTACCCTCGTCCAGAAAAGTCGATCCATCCTGAATCATAAAGTCGACCATCTCCTTGACGGTAAACTTTTCGTTGTCGATAAACCGTTCAACATATTTGGCCACCCCACCAGTAAATGTATAGAGCGCAAGCAGATCGTCGTTGGTATAGTCGGGATGGTAATAAGCGATGATCTCTCTCAGCACGGCTGGAGTGAAATGCGACAGCTTGATGAAGCGAGTCTCACGTTGATAAAGTGGCTGCTTACTGTCGCGGAATATCTCATTCATCAGCGAATTTACCGATCCTCCTACGATGAGATTGATCTTACTTCTATCCTTATAGAGATCCCATATACGTTGCATATCGCTGAATATCGAGGGATTCACATACCTGAAATCCTGAAATTCATCGATGAAGACCGTTAATGGGCGGGTGGATGAAAGCCGCATAAGATACTCGAATATCTCGCTGAAAGAGTCAGGATTGCCCAATAGAGGCTCTCCGAGTTTTGCCTCTATTTCATGGCCAAAGCCATTGCACAGATCTCGCTCCGATTTCCGTGAAACAAATAAATATATGATATTATCTTCTCCGAAAGCCTTGAATATCAATGTGGTCTTGCCTATTCGGCGGCGTCCGGTAAGCACCGTAAACTGAGCGTTGCGGAGCGATCGCTGTCTGATTTCCTTCAATAGGGATATTTCCTTTTCTCTGTCAAAAAACTTCATGTGGCGGGAAGGTTGGATTGCGGTTCCGAAACGGCCAGTTCCGAACTGGCCGTTTCGCATCTGCAAATATACGACATTCCGGCCAATATCCGTCACCGGGCCGAGTGAAATTGAGCAGCCGGAGGGACTCTCCGGAAACTCTGCCGGGATTTTATTTGATAATGCGGGCCGGGGGCGCTATCTTTGCACTCCAAACTATATCCGGATTATTATGGAATACTATCAGCGCCCGCCGTGGTGGTTTACTGCGATAGCCGTGCTGACGGCTCTGCCGGGGTTGCGGCTGCCCTGGCTCATGGGTTCATTCAGTGGCGAAAACGAGATCCTGCTCTGGCTCTATCCGGCCATGACCATCCTCGCCGCATGGCTCGCCTACCACTGCTATGCAACGGAGCGCAAGCCGATGGCATGGATCCTGCTGGCCGTGTCGGTGGCATGCTCAGTGCTGATAGGGTGGCTATGAGTGCCTATTCGGGCACATAGATTATGTCGCCGCTCTCGAGCTGATAGGCGGTGCCTACGCGCTTGCCTTTGTTGCCCGACTGGTTCTGATCGTCGGAGGGGGTGTAGCGGTTGATCTTATCCCCCTCTTTGGTTATGATCTCCATGTTGTCTTTGCCGGGATTCTTCACCATAGTGAAATCTTCCTGCGAGAACATCTCGGTCATGTTGTAGCGGCTCACGAGGGCAACCATCAGTGCCACGGCAAACACCATGGCCACGTCGAAGAGATTGCTCACTACGCTCATGGGGTCGGAATCCTCACCCCGGCGGATTATCTGTCGGCGCCGTCTCATTGCTGCTTACCGTTAAGGGTTTCGGCAACATATTCAAGCACCATGAGGTTGCGTAGCGCCCATCGCTCGCGGGCCTGCTGGGTGACGAAGCCTATAGCGCTCACCACGAGGCCCACCACGGTAGTGGCAAAAGCTACCTGCATGTTGTAGGCCATCGAGGCTATGTTGCCCGACGCGAGGCCCACAAGAGCCGGGCCCATAGGGATCAGAGTGCCCATCAGGCCGAGGATCGGGCCCATCTTGGTCAGGATCTTCGAGGTAGCCACATTCTTGTCCGATTCCAATTCATATTCCGAGAGGAGCAGATCGGTGCGGGCGCTGTTGCCCCGCGCCCCGGCTATCTCTTTAAGATACCTGACGGCAAGCGATCCGCTCCTGTCGGGAAGCGAGGCCACGAAACTCTCCACCCCCTCGGGCGTGGTCTCACTGACGCCCTTGTCAAGCAGGACCGCCGTGCGTCGCTCGGCCATATATTGACCGAAAAACGCTCCTATGAGCAGCAGTGCACGCAGGAAGAAATATATCAGCAATACGATGACCGGCACGAGCAGCCCGGTAGAGATCCAGTAGAGGATGTTTGAGATAACGTTCATGATTGTTTATTGATTTTTCGGTGATACAGGAAAAAGCCCGCAGCGGCTCCGCAAAGCAGCAGGGCGGCGATAGTGCCGAGAGCCGGGAGGCTGACTTCATTGACGCCAACGGTAGCAGTGCGTCCATTGACGGTGGCTATTATGCCCAGCAGGGCTATAATGCAGTTAAGGTCGAAGATCAGCTCGAGCCTGAGGGGTGGCTCGGGCAGCAGGAATCTCACCCCGAGAGCCACAAGCGGACATCCGGCGAGGAGGCTGGCGCCAAGAGTGTAGCCCACCGTTGCGAAGCCGGTGCCCGTCAAGGCAAATATAAGCTGCACAAGAAGATAGAACACAACGGGAAAAATCAGCAGCCCCGGGAAATAGAGCAGCGCGCCACGAAGGATGCGCATCCCCAGAGAGCCGCGTCCACCGACAGACACGATGCAGAAAGCTATCTGCGCGGCCACGTCGACAGTGAGGAGCACGGCCACATCGAGCATCAGCCCCGGCGACTGGAGCCACTCCCCTATCTGGCTCTTCGACTGGAGCGCCGCCGCATCGGTCGAGCCGACAGCCACGAGGGCAATCACCGCCGCCTCGGCTATCATGGGCAGAGGGCGCATGAACGAGAGCTTGAGCAGGAAGCTGAGACCCACCAGCAACATAATGAGCATCACAACCGTCTCCATCACTCATCTGCTGATTTGCGGCGGCGCCGGATGACGAGAAGCACGACGAGGAGGCAGACGGCAACTATGGCGGCCACAAGAGCGCCGTTGACGCGGTTGACCGTGCTGTCGAGGCTGTTGATCTCCTCCCTGCGCATCACCGTTCCGTCGGCATCGCTCACGTTTTCGGCGCGGATCGCGGCCACCGACTCATTGTAGGCAGAGGCACGCTCCTTGTCAACATTCTTCGAGATATAGTCACGGAGCTTGGGATTGTTGCACACAAATCCGGAGCAGGAGGGGAGATACTCGCTGACAATCTCAGTGTGGAGGTCGGCGAGGGTAGAGATCTGCTCGGGGGTGGCCTTCCACATCCCCTTGCGCGCGGTCTCGAGCATCACGGCGGTGATCTCCTCCAAGGCCGCGGGGCTCGCAGAGGTGAAGAAATCTTTTGTGCCGAGATTGTTGACGTCGGTGATATATGTGTCGAAGATATTATCCCAGAGCTCATTGTCGATGGCCTGCGGCTTCATGACATTCCATCCATAGGTGTTGCGCACCACATCGGCAATGCCCGCAGCATCGCCAGCACCGCCTTTCATCTTCTCCTTGATATAGGCGGGATTGAGGATGGTTGTGCGGCTCTCCACGCCTATTGCCTCCTTGACTTCCTGCATCCGCGCGCGGTTGCGGTTGCGGTAGTCGGCCAGATATGCTTCCGGCTCCTTGCCGGTCACATTGCGCACGGCAAGATTCATGCCGCCCATGAACTCATACACATGGTCGAGACTCAGCGCCCCCCAGGTATTGCTCTGGCGGGGCTGCACCACCACATCCGTGCGAGTCAGTGCGGCCTCGAAAGCATAGTCGCGCATCTTCTCCCAGTCGGCTTCCGAGCCGTAGGAGGCGCCCATGTTGTGGAGATAGGTCTCGGCGATCTGACTTTCATCGTCCCAACGGTCGCCGGCCTCCACCATCTCCTGAATGCCGCTGCCATAGTTGCCGTTGACTCCGCCAAACACGCGGGCGGTCGACATCTCGCGGGCCTCCTTGGGCGACACTCCACGGTCCACCAGATGGCGCTCCGACTCAACGACCCCCTCGGC
>CAYWWE010000025.1:0-7252 GCA_964461785.1 uncultured Bacteroides sp. | reverse complement strand
TCGGTCTCGATAAACTCGCTGCTCCAGAGGGTATAGCTCACCTTGCGGGGCAAGGAATCGCCATGAGCCTCGCGGTACATCTTCAGGGTATTGTCGGCAAGGGCCTTACCCTTCTCCCAAGCAACAGCCGAAGGGGTCTCCTCGGCGTTGACAGCAAACATGTTGCGACCCGTGGGGAGCACGAGCGGATTAAGCACCGGATCGCCACCCGAAGTCGGGGCTATGAAGCCGCCGTTAAGGCCGTTGACCACCGATGCGAGCTCCTGCGCGGGGCTGGAGGCGAGCGCGTCGGAGTAGACCGAGACATTGCGGAGCGCCCGCTCGATCTCCATAATGGCCGTGGCCTTGTCGATCTCCTCCTGCGAGTGAGCGGGCGCGGCCATCATCGCTCCGTGGGGAGCTGATGCGCCCCTTGCTTCGCCACCATTTGAGGCACCGCGCTTCATGGCCGCGCTCATCCTGGCAATGGCGGCTGAGTCGGCGCCCATTTTCTTTGCCATTTCGAGAGCTGTCTCGGCCGACATGCCCGTAGCGCTCATCATCTTCTTCATCTTTGACGAGGGAGACTCCTTGCGCTCCGACAGCTTGGCCGTGGGGGCTGCCACCGACATCGACGAGCCCATCACCATCATCTTCGCCAGCAGGTCTTTCGATCCGTCGACATCTTCGGTTATCTTCCGCGCCTCGTCGAGCTCGGCCTGTGTGATGCCGGCCACGGAGCATAGCTCGGCATCGGTGGCCTCACCGTCGCGGGCAAGCATCCTGCTCACCAACGCACGGGCAGGATCGAGATAGCGGCGCGTAAAGCCCGCTCCCTTAGCGTCGTAGTCTTTCTCCACCCGGCCCCGCTGCTTATCGAGAGCGAGGAGGCTGTAAGCAACCGGATCGACGGTCATGGCATAGACGGTCGAGACGATCTTCTCCTTGTCGTAAGGCTGTCCCATGACATAATGAGCGCCCGTAATCTTCTCGTTGGCAAGCTCCTCGGCAAAGCTCTCGATGCGGGCAATTTCATCGGCTGACTAGGGCTTGGAGCCGATGCTGTCCATGCGCAGCTCGCGGTGGATGCCGAGCTCAACAGCATATTTCTTGACAAGGCGCGAAGCTGCGTCAATGCGCTTCTGATCGGGCTTCTCAGCTTCGGCCTCGCGGTTGTAGGCAGCCACGGCATCCGACAGATTCTTATATACGCCCCTTACGCTGCTCTCCATGAATGGAGGAGTGAGATAGTTGACTATAGCGGCATAGCTGCGGCGCTTGGCCATCATGGCCTCGCCAACGTTGCTGGTTGAGTAAACGTAGAAGTGAGGCATCGTGCCGACAAGACGGTCGGACCAGTCGCGGCTTCCGAGCGCCACCTGCTTCCTCGGCGTGAACTCCAGCGAGCCGTGGGCTCCGAAATGGATCAGGGCATCGGCCCCGAAGCCGTTGCGCGCCCAGAGATAAGAGGCGGCGTAAGCGTGAGGGGGTGCCATGTCAGTGCCATGCACCATCTTGAAGTCATCGTCGCCGGCACCTGCCGCGGTCTGGGGAATGAGCACCACATTGCCGAACTGAAGGCGGGCAAGGGCGAGATCGCCCCCGTCGGTCTTAAGGCCCGATCCGGGAAATTCGCCGTCTACGGCCACGATCTCCGCCGCCATTTCGCTGCCGAGATCCTTGGCCGCCCACTCATCGTAATCAGCTTTAGTGATGATCTGCGGATCGGAGGTCTTCACGAAGTCGGCCATCGCGCCGACGGCATAGTGGCCGAACACACGACCCCGCTCGTTGAGCATCTTATCGAGAGCCGCAGCCGAAGCGGGCAAATTATCAACCCGGTAGCCCTCCTCCCTGAGCTTAAGCAGCAGATTGAAGAGCGACGGAGCTACCTCCATTCCCTCGGCCACGAGAGCGTTCTGCCCCGGGCCCTTGAAATAGAATATCGCCACCTTCTTCTCGCTGTTGGGTTTGGATCGGAGCGAAACGTAGTTGTTTACCGTCTCGACAAACTCGGTCAGGCGGTCGGGAATGGCGCGTACCTCAGGCACACCATCCTTGCCCACAAACTGGGCGAAAAGCGCCCAAGGCCGTATTGCGCCGTCTATCTCGGGAGTAACGATGCTCTGCGACATGAAGCCCCCGTTCATGCCCATCTTGTCGGCCATCCATTCCATGTAGTCGCGGTTGACATTGAGCGGAGCGAAAAGGGGCGCGTTGCGGGCTTTCAGATATTCTACAACGGCATCGCCCATCCGTCCGTGGGCCATATTGATCACAGCGGCGGGAGCAATGCTGTCGGCAATTCCGGTGGCCACGGCCCGGGTCATGTTGGATATGGGATAGACAATGTTGCCGGTCTCCTCCAGACGTGCTATCAGCTCGTCGGGCACACCCATCTGACCGGTGAGGATGATCTCGGGGGCTCCCTCCTTCAGCAGGCCGTTGGCAAGAAGGAAGCTGCGGTATTCGCCAAGGTTGTTGAAATAGCGCTGCTCCGCATCCGGATCACTCGGGTCGGCGTGGTAAAACAATCCCGAGGGGGAAGGCATCGGATCTTTGATCTCGCCGATAAAGAAGCGCTTGCCGTCGATAAACTTGCGGACATAATTGAGCATACTGCGGTAGTTGTCGCGCCCTCCGCCCTGAAGATACTGCTTCAGAAACTCCGTGTCGACCGAGTCGGTCGATATGATGAGGTTTTCGGGATTGGTGGCGGCGGTTGTGATCACCGGAGTCCCCTTGTCGGCGGCTTTCGAGAGAAGATCGCGCTGCTCGCCGGTGATTCGCAGGCCCATGCCGTTGACAAAGATCATGTCGTAGCCCGATGCCTTGTCGAGCTCATCGGCATCCAGACTCTCGATCCTGACCGACGGATTGCTGTTGGCGCGGCCAATCTCCCCTAATGTGATCGGCTGATAGTTGACGAAAGCTATGCGGGTGGACGAAGCCATCGCCCGCCACAGCAAAATGGCCGCGACAATGATTATTGCCGCTGCCACCGCTGAGATTATAATACTTTTGCGACTCATATACTGTGGGTTGGATTTCTCACTTAAATATCTTGTCTATATCGACCGACACGCCGATATTAAACGATATGCCGGTTGTTGACGGTGTGGAGCTGTAGTTGTATTTCGGAATATAGTTGAAAAGGTTGTCGACGGTAAGGATCACGTCGATACCCCTCCACACGCTTTGGGTCAGATTGAGCTTCCACATTGTGTAGCCCGGATAAGTCACCCGCTCCGTCGCCTCGTAGGAGGTGAGCGAGGTAAATTCATCGACCGTCACGTCCGACAGGATGCGCCCGTTGAGGGCCACCGACAGGCCGTAGCCTTGCCAGCGGCGGGAATAGTCGAGGCGCACGGTGGCCGTGTGAGGGCGTGTCGAGGAGCTGTAGGGCTCCCCTTTCCTCACATGTTCGCGGGTATAGATATAGCTCAGGCGAGTGCCTAATCCCCATGCGGTGCGCCACGAGAGATTGGCGTCAATACCCGCCACGGTCACATGGCCTATGTTGGTATACTGCATCCCCGAGAGAGCCTTGTTCCAGACGGTGGTGATCCGGTTGTCGACCAGATTGCAGAAAGCACCGAGATTGGCGTTGAGCAGTCCGCGCGTATATTCGCCCGACAGCTGGAAGTTGTTGCTCACCTCGGGGCGCAGGTCGGGATTGCCGTAGATCATGAAGATACTGGCCATATCGAAGTTCATATACATCTCCTTGAGCGTGGGGGCCCTGAAGCCACCGGCATAGCTGCCGCGGAGATTGAAGCGGTCGAGGCGGTACAATACGTTGACACGCGATGACAGATGCTTCATGTCGGCCTCGGAGAAATAGTCATAGCGTCCGCCGGCAATGACATTGAGCCGGTTGAACGTCAGGTCGAGCTGCGCAAATCCGTCGGCGGTGATCTGGTGGTGGGAGCCTTCGCCGTCAAACTGATACGACATAAGGTAATCTCTCATCACATCGCCACCCACGGTGAGGATATGGCGGCCGGCAAAGGTGTGGTTGAACACCGCCTTGCCAATGTTCTGGACATTGGAGTAGTCGCGCACATCCTTGCGGCTGAGCAGGATGTAGTCGCTCTTGTCATATTGGTCAAAGGAGTAGGCGAGTTCGAGATTGGTGCCGGGAGCGAAGTCATAGATGCCCCGTAGGCCGGCCGAGAAGTCGCGATAACGGTCGTAGGACGATATCTGGGCGTAACGCTCGCGGAAGAAATAGCCCGCGCGCCCGATCAGCTTCAGGTTGTCGATGGGCCTGAAGGTGAGGCGCTCGCTTGCGTTGACACTCCTGCTGCCGTAATAGCGCGAGTAATCGCCCCCGTTTTTCATATTGTAGGAGTCGATCGACGAATACTGGGCCGAGGTCGAGCTGTTGATCTTCCATCGGTTAAACGACAGCACACCTCCGTAGCGCTGACTGTTGTGCTGCCCGTAGCGTCCGTTGAGGTTGAGGGTCCACGGCTCGGTGGCCTCGCGGCTGATGATGTTTACCACCCCGCCCACGGCATTGGAGCCGTAGAGCGACGAGGCCGCCCCCTTCACGATCTCGATCTTGCCGGCATTGTTGAGGTTGAGGCGGTCGTAATCGACATTGTCGAGGGTCTCGCCCGCCAGACGCTCGCCATCGACGAGAAACAGCACCGAGTTGCCTCCGAAACCCTGCATGTTGAGCGACACCTGCTGATTCATCGAATAGGAAAACTCGATGCCGGGCAGCTCGGCCTGCAGCAGATCGCTGATATTGGTGGCGTCGCTCTTGCGTAT
The DNA here is from genome assembly GCA_964461785.1 of uncultured Bacteroides sp. GTDB lineage: Bacteria > Bacteroidota > Bacteroidia > Bacteroidales > Muribaculaceae > Paramuribaculum. The sequence continues at coordinate 2,494 of CAYWWE010000025.1, read as the reverse complement.
ATCGGCTGTCGTGATCACGCGGGTAAGGATGGGCGATTCCGACAACAGCTTAGGGGTGCGGGTGCCTGTCACAACCACTTCGTCGAGGGTCTTGCTCCACGCTTTCTCAAGCGAGTCGAGCCGCGCCTCAGCAGGCGTGGTCTGCGCCGATGCGCCTAACGCGAACGCGGCCAGTGCCATCACCGTAAAAACTCTGTCGCTGCTCATGTCACTTTCCGAATGGATAAACATACCGGATGGTCATGAAGCCTTTCACCAGCTTATCGTTCATATAGTTGATCAGCTTGAGGCCCACACGGTTGCCATCGGCGAGGTAAATGATATAGACCTTACCCGAGGGGGTATAGATGGGGGGCATGGTGCTGGTGTCGACATCGAGCCACTTCGAGAGCTCCGTGTTATAGGATGACTCCACATATCCCAGATAGCCGTCCATCATCGTCGACATATCCACTACGATCTGCTCGGTGGTCCAGATGTCACCGACCAGCGAAGCCTCGTCGATCGTTGCGGTGAGGGCGTCGTCAAAGTCGGTATAGTCAGTCTCGACCACCCGGGCGCCGTTGGTCTTTACATCGTAGCGGTGCACGGCGATATCCCATGCCGCCGGCTCCTCCTGATCTACGGAGAGAGTCACGGTAGTCTTTTCCGAAAAATCGATGTAGACCCAGTCCGTATATGAAGTTGCGTCAATGGTTATCTGTCCTTCCGTCTCGAAGCCGGAAGTGCCGTCATCGGCCTCAGGCTCGTCATAGATTCCGCCCATGATGCCATCGCACGACGAGAGCATCCCCATTGAAGCCGCTCCCGCCATCAGCATCTTGATCCATCTGTTATTCATCGTTGCTTTGCGGGGGCATGGTGCCGGTGCGGAATGTTATGGTGAGGCCACCCATGACTGAGGGACAGGTGAATATGAATTCTGCCTCGGTGCCCTTCACCACTCCCGACGCGCTGCAGTCATAGTCGCTAAGGTTGCCGTCCATGCCCATTGTCCATTTTCCTTCTCCCGCTATAATATAGCCGGCGGCACTCTCACTTACCGTTGCCTCGGCCACCGACACCTGGCCCCATGTGGGCGATGTGTAACTTATACTCACCTTGTCCGCGTCCGATCCTGCAGCGACAGTCACCTTCTGTCCATCGCTGAAATCGCCGCTGAAATACCGGCAGGAAGCCTCGGTGTAACCATCGTAGGTGCCGGCCGCTTCGGCCGCAAGATTCTTCACATCCGGCTCATCACTGCTGCAAGCCGAAGCCGCGAGCAGGACCGGCATCATCAGAAGCGGAAATACTTTCTTCATTTGCGGAATGATTTTGCGTGTTGTTGTTTTTGATTGCAAAATTACCCCGGCGGCAATACCCCGGCAATACCGAAAAATTGGATAAAATAAACCGTTTTGAGTAGGCCCGCAGGCGACGCATACTCAAAAACACTCATTTTTAGGTATGGCACGGGCCGGTATCTCAAACTAACTTTGCATGGGGTTTTACGACCCTGTTTCAACTACCCTCCACCACCATGATACGCAATCGGAAATCCTTCACCCCCGACGATCAGTTAAGGACCCTGATAGAAAGCAAGCCACACCTGCTGGGAGTAATATGCCGCTTCGGCCTCTCGTTTGGATTCGGCGACAAGACAGTGAGCACCGTCTGCCGCGAGGACAACGTGCATCTCGACTCGTTTCTCGCCGTGTGTAACTTTATGTGCGACCATCCCTTTGCACAATACGAGATCTCCCTCCCGGCCCTCATGGGCTATCTCCGCAAGGCTCATACCCATTTCCTCGACCATCTGCTCCCGGCCATCAGGCGCAAGCTGATCGAGGCCATCAACAGCTCCGACATAAGCGATGTGGCCTTCCTGCTGCTCAAATTCTTTGATGAATATGTCAAGGAAGTCCACCACCACATGCTCCACGAAAACGATGAGGTGTTCAGCTACGTCACCGATCTGCTCAATGGCCGGGTGAGCGAGGGATTCCGCATCACCGACTACTCGCAGAGCCACGGCAGCATGACCGAAAAACTCAATCAGCTCAAAGATCTCTTTATCCGTCACTATCATGTCAAGGATAATGAGATCCTGACCTCCGCCCTGCTTGACATCATATATTGCGGCGACGAGCTCAAGCGCCACTGCGGCATCGAAAATCAGATCTTCATTCCCGCCGTGGAGAAGCTGGAGAAAAAACTCAAACTGATGGAGCGGACTGCAAACATCATATCGGCCGGTCCGTCGGCCTCCGACACACAACCCGACAATATGGCCGACAGCATGACCGAACGCGAGAAAGAGATCATCTGCTGCGTGGCCAGAGGAATGTCAAACAAAGAGATAGCCTCGCACCTCTATCTATCGGTCCACACCGTGACAACCTACCGGCGCAACATCTCGACCAAACTTCAGATCCACTCCTCGGCCGGCCTCACCGTATTCGCCATCCTCCATAACCTTATTGACATAAAGGATGTCAACCCCCACCGCTGA
>CAYWWE010000024.1:0-26035 GCA_964461785.1 uncultured Bacteroides sp. | reverse complement strand
CCCCTCTCAACTGAGGAAATAAAATAGCAAAAGGAGCGTGCAGTCCATTCCGGCTGCACGCTCTTTTTGCTTAGGTATTCACCGTTTTGTCACATCCGTTACAAGTCTGAGAATTTTTCACTCCAGTGGAAATTGCTTGTAAGACTTTTTTATAATTTTGTCCAACCTATTGAGGTTTTTCTATTATAGCAATTGCAACACTAAGGGAACCAATCATTTATGTTAGGCCAACTGACCCGACCCATCATACTTGCGCTAACTCTGTTTCTCTCTTTGGCAGCGCATGCCCAGACAGTTGTTGACAGCCTGAAAACAAGGCTTTCGGAAGCAGACAACCTTCGCGACAGCATCATGCTGATGTATAACATCTACGATAGCTCACCGGAAGAGCTTCAGGGCTCGGCACTCGAAGATCTTTATGAGTTTGCATTACGCCATGACGACTATAACACCGTTTGCGAGGTACTGAAACGTAGTTCGAGCTATTATGCTTCAAATGACTCAATGCAGTGGGTGCTTATCAACCGGGCCCGCAAGCTCCCCGATAGCCCCGGCAAACAGAGCACACTTGTCTATCTCAACGTCAAGGCGGCAGCCAATCTTATTCATACCCTCTCCGAGGCCCAAATCGAATCGAAGCTGCGCGACTATCTCACACAGCACGCCCGGTCGGAGAAGTATGACACATACAGACGGATCGAATATCTATTCATCCTGTGTATGTATCTGAGCGAGGGAACAAACGGAGAGCTTCTCACAAATTATCTACAGGAGCTGCAGACCCTGATCGACAGGCTGCCCTCTCACGATCTTGCCCTTAAGTTTCTTTTCTATTCCCAGGCTGCCGACAGCTATTTGGCAGACAATATGATTCCCGAGTCTGTCGAAGCAAACAAAAGGCTGCTGAAAACTATTAATGATATCCGGCAGCTCAATGCGAAAATCGGTCGCACCTCCAGAAATTACGACGGGACTGTCTACCTGTGCTACGACCGTCTGCTTCGTTGTCATGATGCAATTTCCAGGGATGATGCCGACCAATACTTCAGCGAGATCAGCGCACTGATTGAATCCAATCCTGATCTCCAAGATTTATCATGTCAGGGTAAAAGACCGAAACTGTACCACCTCATGGCCAATAAGCGATATTCGGATGCCATGCCAATGATAAGAGAGCAGCTCAATGACAGTCTGAGCACCGAAGAATATCGCCAGTATCTTGTTGACGCCATGCTGACCGCGTCCCAGGCTCTCGGATATACGGATGAACTTCTGAACGCGCTTGAAATGAGCAATGAAATGCTCAAGGCAAGGATAGAAAAAAAGGCTGCCGAAAGCTACAATGAGCTTCAGATGATATATGATGTAAACGACCTGAAAGAGACCAACGACGAGCTCATGCTGGCCAACCAGCAGATCGAAATCAAGCGTCATAAGGATATCCTGACTTATTCGGTCATCTGTCTCTTGTCGCTGATCATCCTTCTCGTGGTCATGTATGTCCTTTATCGGCGCTCCAAACATCTGACCCAGAAGCTCACCAAGGCTAATAACCTGATTATTAAGGAGCGCCACGCCCTCGAACGCACTCAGAAAGACTTGATCAAGGCTCGCGACAAAGTTAAGACGGCAAACAGGATGAAAACAGATTTCATCAACAATATGGGTCATGAGATCAGGACTCCCCTTGAATCGATTGTAGAATATTCGGGGCTTATAGCTGACTGTGCCGACACAGACGGACAAGACTACATCCGCCGTTTTGCCGATGTCATCACCCTCAACACCGATCAACTCCTCACACTCGTCAATGATGTTCTCGATCTCCCTTCGCTTGAAAATGCAAAGGTCGGTGTCAACATTTCCAAAGCCTCGTTACAGAATATATGTGAGAGCGCGATTGACAATGTAAGACGCTATATAAAAGCTGATATCGATCTGATATTTGCCAATGAAGGGCAACCGGATTTTTCGGTTCAGACCGATCCGGAGCGAGTTGAGCAGGTACTCTACAATCTTTTGAAGAATGCTGCCAAATTTACCGACCGTGGCTCAATAACTCTTAAATACAGCGTTTCACCCACTCAAGACAAAGTGACATTTACCGTCACTGATACGGGCATCGGAATCACCGAGGGTAAGGAAGAAGAGATCTTTTCCCGGACAGAAAACACCGGCAATAAGGCTCATCAAAACAGTCTCGGACTTTATATCAGCCGCATGATTGCCGATATGCTTGGAGGAAGCCTGATACTTGACAGCGAATATCATAAGGGCGCCAAATTTATTTTTACAATTCCAATTCAATGATCTCAAGATTGATACATAATATACAGGTTATCATACGTCCGCTGATTTTATTGGCTTTTCTGACTGTAAGTGTCAAGGCTGGAGCCGCGATCCAGACAGCCAATTCGATCGACAGCCTGAAGATCGAACTGTCCAAAGCCACTACTGCGGCCGACAGCGTTTCGATCCTGCACAATCTATATGACTGTTATTTCTTTAACGACCGCAGGCCGATCCTTTACCAGATCTATGAAACCGCCGAACATGCCAAAGATTATGTCGCGATGCTTGAGACGCTCTTCGTTCTCACCTCGATCTTTCAATACGAGCCAGAACTGGAACCGGAGTTAGTGGCTATGGCAAACCGAGTCCCTGAGAGCGAACTTCAGAGGGCACAGCTTCTCTATATAAGGCTACGCTATCAGGCTACCAATCTGAGTCAGGCGTCGGAAGATGAGCGCCAGCAACAGCTCCATAAGGCCCTTAAAGAATATCGTGAGCAGAACAGTCTTAACAAGTACGACCGCATTGCCTGTCTGTTCCTTATCTGCACAAACCTCCGCAACAGCACCGACTCCGAACTCCTTATCCATTATCTTGACCAGCTTCATGATATGGTTGAAGAATTTCCCGAAGAAGAATTAGCTGTAAGGTCTCTTTTTTATACGCTTGCCATCAACTCATACATTGACAATGAGATGTATGATAAAGCCATAGTGGCCAACAACCGTATGCTTGATATAGTGGGACAGTTCGACAAGCTCCATGAATCGCAAGGACGCATTTTCCGCAACTACGACGGCACACTCTTCCAGGCTTATCACAATATGCTTGTTTGCGCCCAGGAGCTTACGGATGAAGAGATAGACAAGTATTATGATCTCTCTCTCAGAATAGCGGCTACCAATCCCCGAATACATTCGGATATTACCATGCAGAATAAGACACGCATTTATTATCTCATGGCAAAGAAGCGATATGCCGAAGCTATTCCTCTGTTGATCCAACATCTCAAGACAGACGAAAATAAGAGTGAGCAATATCAATACGCTACCCTGCTTGTGAAAGCAGCACGCGAAGTTGGCAATAAGGATGCACTCCTGTTTGGATCAAGAACGCTAAACTCCATCTACAGGGAGCGACTCATGGCCAAATCAGATGTCAGCCTGAGCGAGCTTCAGACAATATATGATGTCGAGGATCTGAAAGATCAGAACAAGGATCTTATCTTTGAAAACCAACGCATGGAGATCTCGCGCAGGCAGCAGGGACTCATTGCCATTGCTTTGGCTCTCGTAATCCTGATAATTATTCTTGTCTGGATGATCACCCTCTATGTCCACTCTCGCAGACTTGCCCGCAAGCTGTCTGAATATAACCAAAAATTGGTTGAAGAGCGTAACTCGCTCGAGGAAGTATCTGCCAAACTCGCCGACACCCTTGACAAGGCAAAAGTAGCCGACCGCACAAAGACTGCCATTGTCGAAAATATGAGCGACGAAATAAGGGAGCCCCTCAGCGCCATCGTTGAATATTCCCACATCATTGCCGATTATGCAAAAAATGATGACAGGCCATATATTCAGGAATACGCCGACGCCATGATCATCAACACGGATCTCCTGATCCGTCTGGTCAATGACATCCTCGATTTACCGAAGATTGAGAGTGGCGAGCTGAGTATCCACCGTTCGCCATCCTCCGTCAAGGCTATATGCAACTTCGCTCTTGAGCTTGTGAAGAAACATGTAGCTCCTGAAGTGGAAATAATATATGCCAACGCTGACCAGCCCGACACAATCATCCTGACAGATACTCAGCGCGTTGAACAAATTCTTCTCCAGATATTGTCCAATGCGGCCAAATTCACCGAAGCCGGGTCAATTACCCTGAGCTATAAGATAAATCAGCATGGGGATAAGATCTCATTCGCCGTTACTGATACCGGCATCGGCATACCTCAAGGAATGTCCGAAAAAATCTTTGACCGTTTTGTGAAGATAGATCCCACTGCTCAGGGCAACGGTCTCGGTCTATATATCAGCCGGATTCTGGCCAAAATGCTTGGCGGCAAACTCTCGTTGGACAAGAAATACCGAGACGGAGCAAGATTTGTCCTGACCATTCCCATCAGCTGACGGCTTGAACCTCAACTAAGTTAAGACCTGAACAAACGCCCTGTAGATCTGTTCTTACTATAGTGGAGTGATCCACACCATACACAGATATTAATTAAAGATTGAAAGAGATATGATACGACTTAATTGCTTTCTTGAAATAGCCGACAGCTCTCTTAAACAGAAAGCTGTTGAAACCGCAGTTGAACTTGTTGAGCTCTCACTCCACGACAAAGGATGCATCTCTTATGAGGCCTTCGGAAGTCTGACTTCAGATAACCACATAGAGATCGTGGAGACATGGGAAGACGAAGATTGCCTCAAGGCTCACATGGCTGCCCCTCACTTCAAACGCCTCGTTCCCCAGCTTGAGGAATGTGGCACACTTACCCTCGAGAAGTTCGATTTCTAAGGTCGATCATTTTTGAAAGACATTTCGGCGGAGGCCGGGCACACAAATAAAAGATGTTTGCCCGACTTCCGCCTGTCGTCGTTTTTTTGCCATCATTATGATAGAAATTATTCCGATGAGCGACCGTGACTCAATCGGACTCGACATCTTCTTTTCCATTCACGACACCCGCTGGGGATTGGCCTATATAGCATCGACCGAAAGAGGGATATGTGGTGTAGGATTCTGTAAAGATGCCCTCGAAGCAGACAAGATACTGAGAAGCCGGTTCGACAGATCAAACCTCATTCAGCAGCAACACACTATTCATTCTAAGGTATTGTCCTACCTCGATAACCCGGATGGCACTGTGTTCCCCTACCCTCTCCATATCCATGCCACGCCTTTTCGTCTCAAAGTCTGGAAGCATCTACTGACCGTTCCGCACGCCACTACCACCACCTACGGCGAGATAGCGCGCTCAATCGGAGCGCGGGGAGCGTCCAGAGCTGTCGGAAGTGCTGTCGGAGCTAATCCGGTGGCAATAATAATTCCATGCCACAGAGTGATACGCGCCGACGGAGCTATCGGCAACTACCGTTGGGGATCCCCTCTCAAAAAGGCGATTCTCTCCTACGAATTATCCCGACGATAAGCGATCCGCCCGGCTACTTAAAGGTATACGGGCGGATCTGATCTTTTCTTTTATTGACTCTCGCTTGATTGGGCGAGCAATCTATTTATTTGCGGCCCTTGACGCGCTCAAGCTGATGATCGAGAGCATCCATGCAAAGGTCGATAGCCTCCTCAAACGAGTCTGCAGTCTTGTTGGCAACAAGCTCTGGAGATCCGGGCATTTCTACCTTTATGATGGCTTCCTTGTTCATTGCAGTCTCAGGTTTTACAACACGGAGATTGACATTGATGCTCATGATGTCGACGAAGCGGCGGGCGAGGCGCTCGGCCTTGCGCTCTACAAATTCGGTAAGGCGCTCCGAGATGTCGAAGTGAACGGCGTTGATCTTAGTTTCCATAGTCTTCACTTTAAGGGGTTGGAATATTCTGGTTATGTTTTGATGCCCGCGGGTGTGCCGAGGCATAGTTTTTTTTCAGTTCTGCTATAGAGATATGAGTATAAATCTGTGTTGTGGCCAACGATGCGTGGCCAAGAAGCTGCTGGACAGTGGTGAGTGAGGCTCCTCCCGACAACATATCCGTTGCAAATGAGTGACGCATGACGTGGGGAGACATTCGGGTGGCATGAACACCCGCTTGCGCCATCGCCGAGTGGACAACGTTATAGACCAGCTTCCGATAGAGCGGGCGTCCATCGGGACGGACAAAAAACGGTTCGCCTGCCGCCGCTCGTCCCGGTCCACCGTCTGCCTCTCGTTCCTGCCTATATCGGTCGATCATGTCAGCAAGATTCTTTCCAAAGGGTATGAGGCGCTCCTTGTTGCGCTTACCTATCACCCTTAGTTCGCATCGCGAGCTATCGACCCTATCGTCGCGGAGATCAATCAGCTCAGAGCACCGAAGCCCTGTCTGATAGAGCATCTCGGCCATGAGGCGATCGCGCAAGGAGATGAAATCACTGCTTCCGCTCTCCATTTCATCGAGCATACGTCCGGTCTCCTCTTTCCTTATATTGACCGGAAGCCGGGCGGGAAGACGTCCGGGATTAAGACCGGCCACAGGATTAGACTTTAAGTCAGAGCTGCGCATCAGGAAGCGGAAAAGGGATCTCAAAGCAACTGTGCGGCGCCTGAGACTGGCCGTAGACAGTCCGTTGCGAGCCTCCGTAGCTATAAAGCGGCGGATATCCGTCGGCGTGGCTGCCTCCACGGGTCTGGTCTCGCCGTAATGCTCAAGCCACGCTTCAATATCTCGGCGATAGGCCTCTACCGTGTGAGGAGAGTAGCGCAACTCGTCTCTCAGATAACTCAGAAACTTGGTCAGGACTGTGTTCATCATTCGCAAACTTAGTCACTTTATCCGAGAATTGCAAATATTCTTCCTCTATCCGGCATTTTTTCACCCTACAAATACGATCAGAGATAATAGTTATCCACTACTCTCATCCGGTCGTCGGTAACGAATACCCAGGGCTTTCCGGTCGGGATCTCCAGATCAACAACCTCCTTTGCAGTCAGATTGAGCAGCCGCATGGCCAGTCCACGCAGAGAGTTGCCGTGAGCTGAGATCAATACGGTTCCGACTTCAGCGACTTTAGGAGCGATCAACTCACTCCAGCAGGCATCGACGCGGGCAACCGTGTTCTGAAGACTTTCGGTCAGAGGCAGACGGTCGGCCGGTAGCTTCGCGTATTTAGGATCATTACCGGGCCAGCGGGGATCATCGGGAGTGAGAAGCGGCGGTTCTACATCAAAGCTGCGTCGCCAGATATGTACTTGCTCGGCGCCATACTTATTGGCGGTCTCCGCCTTGTTCAGACCTTGGAGAGCCCCATAATGGCGTTCGTTGAGATGCCAGTCCTTTATCACAGGTATGTAGTCAAGCTCCATTTCGGCAGCAGCTATCTGAAGGGTATGGATTGCTCGACGAAGATACGAAGTGAAGAAAAAAGCGGGTTTGAGACCGGCCTCTTTCATGGCGCGACCTGCTTCGCGAGCTTCCTCGCGACCCTTCTCACTGAGCTCGACATCAGTCCAACCTGTAAAACGGTTCTCCAGATTCCACTGGCTCTGGCCGTGGCGGAGCAGGATGATTCTATTTTTGGGGGATGATTCAGTCATGGTAGGTAATTTCTGTTTTGAAAGAAAAACATACGGCTTCACAATTTGGTTTATAAATCGACTACTATTATTTTTGCAACTGACAACATCAATAATCCACAGATATGACCGAAAAAGAGATTATCGACAATATAAACGACAGGCTTGGCATCAGCACACTAAATCCTATGCAGGTAGCGATGATAGCTGCCGCTCCACGATCAACCATCCTCATAGCTCCTACCGGATCGGGCAAGACTATCGGCTTTGCCTCCGCCATGCTCCGCTGTCTTACAACCTCTGCCAATCAGGTGCAGGCCCTTATTCTCGCGCCATCGCGCGAACTGGTTCTTCAGATCTATTCAGTTGTGCGTCCTATAGCCAGCGGCCTGAAGACGGTTGCTCTCTACGGCGGTCACGCATTTAAGGAGGAGCAGGCATCCCTGTCGGTGACGCCTGACATAATTGTCGCCACTCCTGGCCGACTCCTTGACCATATTAACCGGGGACGTATCACCATAGATACCCTTAAGGTCCTTGTAATTGATGAATACGACAAGCTGCTCGAACTTGGCTTTGAACAGGAGATGAAAGAGATAGTCGCCAAATGCCGACAGGTAAAGACCGTAATTCTGACATCAGCCACAGAGATCCAGCAGCTCCCGTCATATATCGAAACCGGCAAGCCGGAGATAATCCGCGCGGAATCGGATAAATCGAGGGGCAGACTTCAGAAGATTCTTGTTGAAAGCCCTATCCCCGACAAATTACCGACCCTGATAGATCTGATACGCTCGCTCCCGGACGGTAAAGCAATTATCTTTGTCAACTATAGGGAAAGTGCCACAAGAGTATGCGAGGGTTTGCGCAAGGCCGGTATACATGCAGGCCTCTATCATGGTGCCCTTGAGCAACAAGACCGCGAGCTTGCTGTCGACATGCTCAACAACGGGTCAACACCTATTATTGTGTCTACCGATCTCGGCTCCCGCGGACTGGATATCGACTCCGTTGACTATGTGATCCATTACCATCTCCCCTCCACTGCCGAAACCTGGACACATCGCAACGGTCGTACAGCCCGTCAAGGAGCCGATGGATCTGTATTTGTGCTGACCTCGGATAATGACAATATACCTGAATATGTAGTGACTGACCGTCCCTACGTCCCGACTTCCTTTTCCTCTGACCCCATCCGTCCTCATAGCTTCACTCTCTATTTCAATCTTGGTAAGAAAGAAAAGATCTCGCGTGGCGATATAGCCGGATTCATAGCCAAGGCCGGTGGTATCGACGGAAAGGATATAGGCGCCATAAACGTGTCAGATCACTCCTCTATTGCAGCTGTCGACATACAGGCAGCCTCGCCTCAGACGCTTGCAAAAACGCTTTCCGAGAACCGCCTGAAGGGCAAGAAAGTGAGAGTGTCGGTCGTATATCGCTGATTTACATACCATTCTCGCACATTTCGCACACACAACGTAGAAATGTGCCAATGGTTAAGTAAATGTTAAAAAATGTTCAATATACGGGAATATTACCTATATTTGCATCACAATCAATTCTTATTAAAAGATGTCAAAAATAATAGGAGCCGTAGAAATTGACCGTGAACGCTGCAAGGGATGCGATCTCTGTGTTGTGGCGTGTCCCAAAGATGTGCTCCTCCTTCAGCCGAAGGAGGTCAATAATCGCGGCTACCATTTTGCTTTCACCAAGACACCCGACGCATGTATCGGCTGCGCCGCCTGCGCCGCTGTATGTCCCGACGGTTGCATCACCGTCTACCGTGCGGTCATAAAGGATGAAGCATAAATTCAATCATTTCTGAAACTCTCTCTACCCTACAGACATATATGAACAGTCATTCAGTCGATGAGGCACAGCGCGAGGAGGTCATGCTGATGAAAGGCAATGAAGCCATCGCTCACGCCGCCATACGATATGGCGCCGATGGATTCTTCGGCTACCCCATCACGCCGCAGAGCGAGATACTGGAGACCCTCGAGGCCATGCACCCCTGGGACACTACCGGCATGGTAGTGCTACAGGCCGAAAGCGAGGTTGCTTCCATTAACATGGTCTATGGCGGAGCCGCCACCGGAAAAGCCGTCATGACTTCATCGTCCTCGCCCGGAATTTCCCTTATGTGCGAGGGTCTTTCCTACATTGCGGCCTGTGAGCTCCCGGCTCTTGTTGTCAATGTAATGCGCGGAGGTCCCGGACTCGGCACCATCCAGCCATCACAGGCCGACTATTTTCAGGCAACTAAAGGTGGCGGCCACGGCGACTATCACTTCATCGTCCTCGCCCCGTCAACTGTCCAGGAGATGGCAGACTTCGTAGGTCTGGGATTCGATCTCGCTTTCAAATATCGCACCCCGTCCATGATTCTGGCCGATGGTATAGTAGGCCAGATGATGGAAAAAGTTGTCCTCCCCCCCCAGCGGCCCCGCAGAAGCGAGGCTCAGATAGCTCAGGAATGTCCATGGGCAGCTAACGGAAACCCGTCGGGACGCAAACCCAACCGCATCACCTCCCTTGAGCTCGATTCAGCAACAATGGAGGATAACAATCTACGTTACCAGGCTACTTATCAAAAGATTGTTGCAGCCGAACAGCGCTCGGAAGAATATCTGACAGACGATGCCGACTATCTCGTTGTTGCTTTCGGGTCTGTGTCTCGTATCTGCCATAAAGCAATAGAGGATGCTCGCGCTGAAGGAGCCCGGATCGGACTTCTCCGGCCGATTACCCTGTGGCCCTTCCCCGAAAAGGCAATTGCCGCCCTGACACCGAGATTGAAAGGAATCCTTGTTGTGGAACTCAATGCAGGACAGATGATCGAAGATGTCCGTCTCGCGTCAGAATGTCGCGTGCCGGTTCACCACTACGGCCGTCTTGGAGGAATCGTTCCGAATCCTGCTGAAATCAATGCTGAACTCAAGCGTATATTCCCTGACGCTTTTGACTCAGCCAACAATAATTAAGTCTATGGACATATCTACCATAAAGTCGCCGGAGAATCTGGTATATTCCAAACCGCGCCTGCTCAACGACCGCACCATGCACTATTGTCCGGGCTGCTCGCATGGCGTTGTTCATCGTCTGGTTGCCGAAATAATCGACGAAATGGGTCAGGCCGACAACACCATTGCCATCGCACCCGTAGGCTGTGCGGTCTTCGCATACAACTATATTGATGTGGACTGGATCGAGGCAGCTCATGGACGTGCTCCCGCCGTTGCCACCGCAGCCAAGCGACTCAATCCCGGCCGACTGGTCTTCACCTATCAGGGCGACGGCGATCTGGCAGCTATTGGTACGGCCGAGACCATCCACGCAGTAAACCGTGGAGAAAACATAACCATAATATTCATCAACAACGGAATTTATGGCATGACAGGCGGCCAGATGGCACCAACCACACTCGAAGGTATGAAAACCTCCACCACCCCTTACGGGCGCCGTGTGGATCTCAACGGTTATCCGCTCAACATAACGCCGATATTGGCCGGGCTACCCGGATCATGCTATGTCACCCGCCAGTCAGTTCATACTCCTGCCGCAGTGGCGAAAGCCAAGAAAGCCATCCGGCGCGCATTTGAAAATTCTCTTGCCGGTCGAGGCACCTCTATAGTTGAGATTGTATCGACCTGTTCCAGCGGATGGAAGCTCAGTCCGGTCAAATCCAATGAATGGATGGAAGAAAATATGTTCAAGTCATATCAGCCCGGCGACATGAAGGTGGCCGACAGGCCGGAATAACATATCTTACGCCTTCATTTCCCTATATTATGAAAAAAGAAATAATCATAGCCGGTTTTGGCGGACAAGGTGTGCTCTCAATGGGCAAACTGCTTGCCTACGCCGGTCTGATGGATGATCTGGAAGTGACGTGGATGCCGTCATACGGACCCGAACAGCGTGGCGGCACTGCCAATGTCACCGTTATATTATCGGATGAGGGTCCGATCTCCTCGCCCGTGCTCGACACATACGATGTGGCGGTGCTCCTCAACCAGCAGAGTCTCGACAAGTTTGAGAGCAAGGTCAAGCCCGGAGGAATACTGATATACGATTCCTACGGCGTCCACACTCCCCCTTCGCGCACCGATATCTCCTGCTATCGCATCGACGCAATGGATGCTCTGGCAGGGATGCCATCGGCAAAGACCTACAATATGATTGTGCTTGGTGCCCTTCTCGCCATCTGTCCATGTGTCCCCGAACACAGCGTTGAGAAAGCGCTCGAAAAAGTCATCCCGCAGCGACATCACGACCTCCTTGAAGTAAACCGCAAGGCATTTGAGGCCGGTAGATCGCTGGTTAACTGCTGACAGTTTTATCAGATTCACCATAAGCCGACCCGTTCCGACCTTGCCGGAACGGGTCATTGTTTTGTACGTTCGCTGCCACATATTTGAGCGATATTACATAAATTTTGTGTAATTTTGTAGAATGATTTATCCTGAAAGTTTTGAACACAAGATAGGTTTTGATTCGGTAAGACGGGAGATCGAGACACGCTGTCTCTCTCCGATGGGTTTGCGTTCTGCAAGTGCCATGACATTCTCCTCCGAATTTTCCTCGGTCAAGTCAAGTCTTGAGGCCACATCGCAAATGCTCTCCATCCTCAATGGCGACGAAGACCTTCCTCTCGGCTCGTTGGCCGACTTTGAAGCATTGGCCGGTCAGATAAGAGTGCCCGGAACCTTCCTGACCGCTCAGGAACTGTATCGTCTTGGCACGGGACTGTCGACGGTCGGAGCATTACATTCTTTTTTTGTCCGTCACCGCGACAGTGATTCCGGCACTTCCCCATATCCCGCACTTGATCTTATCTCGCAGGGTCTGACTCCGTTTCCGGCCATCACATCGATGCTTGACCGTATACTTGACCGTTACGCCGAAGTCCGCGACACGGCGAGTCCCGCCCTCGCCGATATCCGCCGGCGCCTGCAGAGCATGACAGGCACAGTCAACGCAGTCATGCGTCGTGTTCTTGCCCGCGCCGCATCTGAAGGAGTTGTTGACTCCGACACCTCCCCCACTATGCGCGACGGTCGCCTGGTAATCCCTGTCGCACCGATGCACAAGCGCAAAATGTCTGGAATCGTGCATGATGAGAGTGCTTCGGGAAAAACAGTATTCATCGAACCCGCCGAAGTGGTCGAGGTCAACAACCGCATCCGTGAACTCCAGATTGAGGAGCAACGCGAGATCATCCGTATCCTTACGGCTGCCGCAGACGAGATCCGCCCTCATATCGAAGCCATTATCGCCACTGCAGTTGTTTTCGGCGAGATGGATTTCATACATGCCAAAGCCCAGTATGCCCGTGACATCAACGCATGTTTGCCCCACCTCTCCGCTTCGCCCGAGCTTGAGTGGTATCATGCCTGCCATCCCGTGCTTCTTGCCTCCTTGCGCAGGCAGGGCAAGGAGATAGTTCCACTCGACATCACTCTCACGCACGAACGACGGCTGCTCATTATCTCCGGTCCCAATGCCGGCGGCAAATCGGTCACACTCAAGACTGTCGGTATCATTCAGTATATGGCTCAGTGCGGTGTCCTCCCTCCGGTATATGAAAACAGTCATATAGGCATTTTCGACGATATCTTCATTGACATTGGCGATGACCAGTCGATTGAAGACGATCTGTCCACATATTCATCGCATCTGCGCAACATGAAGACTTTCGTGTCCCGTGGCCGCCCTACCTCATTGATTCTCATAGACGAATTCGGCGCCGGAACTGAACCTCAGATCGGCGGCGCAATAGCCCAGGCCATACTGCACCGGTTTGCCGACCGGGGGATATGGGGAGTCGTCACCACCCACTTCCAGAATCTGAAGCATTATGCGGAGGAGACACCCGGGCTTATCAACGGATCCATGCTCTATGACCGCCAGAAGATGGAGCCTCTGTTCAAACTTTCCATAGGCAATGCCGGCAGCTCGTTTGCTCTCGAAATAGCACGCAAGACCGGTCTCGATCCTACAATAATATCTGAAGCGGAGGAGATCGTAGGCAGCGACTATGTAAAGATGGACAAGTATCTTCTCGACATTGCCCGCGACCGCCGGTACTGGGACAACAAGAGGCTGTCGGTGCGTCAGAAAGAGAAGCGCCTCGAAGAACTCCTCGAGAAATATGAGGCAGACGCCGAAACTCTCCGCCACGCACGGAGAGAGATTCTCGACGATGCAAGGACCGAAGCCAAGCGTATCATTGATTCGTCAAATGCTGACATCGAACGCACCATCAAGGAGATCAGGGAGTCGCAAGCCGACCGTGACATAACACTCGCAGCCAGAGGCAGGCTCCGCGACAAGCGAAGCGAACTCGCAGGCGAAACAACCGACAGGCAGCATCCTCTTCTGGCCAAAGCTCCCCGCGACAAGCGCCGCCGGCGCAATAATCCTGCTCCTCAGCCACAGCAGCCGTCATCGTCAACCATAACCATAGGCAGTGCGGTAAAACTTGATGGCGAAGGATCGGCCGGACGTGTGGTAGACCTCCGGGGCAAACAGGCCACAGTTCTTTTCGGAAATCTCAAGACCACCGTCGCCATCGACCGACTTAAACCCACGGCGGCCGATCCGGACAAAGCTATAGCTAAAGCAGCATCTTTCGTCAGTCGCGAATCGAGCGACGAGGTGCGTCGCCGCCAGCTATCATTCAAGCAGGAAATCGATGTAAGAGGTATGCGAACAGACGAAGCCGTTCAAGCGGTGACTTACTTTATCGACGATGCCATCCAGTTCAATGCGCGACGTGTACGCATCCTCCACGGAACGGGCACCGGTGCCCTCAGGCAGTATATCCGCAATTACCTCTCGACCGTAAACGGTGTGGTATCCGCTCACGACGAGGATGTCAGGCTGGGAGGTGCCGGTATAACTGTTGTGGACTTGGCATGATCATTCTCGCTCCATTTTGCACGCTTATTTTCCATATTGCTTGTCAAAAGAGAGATTTTTTCATAATTTTGCAATCTCACGGATGGTCTGAGTGAAAAACAGTCATCTTTTCTGTCTATTTCAGGACATTCCGAAAGTTATCTTCCAATAGGACATATATCAAGATGCTTACAATCGCAATCCAGAATAAAGGCCGGCTCAATGAAGACACAGTCGCTCTGCTGGCCGATGCCGGCATAACTGCCTCGGCAAGTCACCGCCGCCTGATTTCCGAAGCTAAAGGATTTCCCCTTCATGTGCTCTATCTCCGCGACGACGACATTCCCCGCGCCGTTGCCATGAAAGTGGCCGACATCGGTATCGTAGGCCTGAACGAAGTCGAGGAAAAAAACGAGAAGGTAGATGTCAGGATGAAACTCGGGTTCGGTGGCTGCCGGTTGTCTCTCGCTGTGCCCAAAACAGCTGATTACGAAGATATCCGATGGTTTGATGGCAAGCGAATCGCCACATCATATCCCAAGATCCTTGACAGATTTCTGACCGGTCAGAATATTTTCGCTACCGTAACGGAGATTGCCGGATCGGTTGAAGTTGCCCCGGCAGTTGGAATGGCCGACGCAATATTCGACATAGTGTCTTCGGGCGGCACTCTTATCCAGAACGGACTCCGCGAGGTTGAGACAGTGCTGAAGTCGGAAGCCGTACTTATCTCTCACCCCTCGCTCGACGAGGAGAAAGAGGAGTTGCTTGAAAAGCTCATGTTCCGCTTCCGATCCATCATTGACAGCCGGGGCATGAAATATGTGCTGATGAACCTTCCCAAGCAGGCGCTCGACAATGCGCTGGAAATCCTTCCCGGAATGAAGAGCCCCACGATCCTCCCTCTTGCTGACGCGGATTGGGTCTCGCTTCATGTTGTGATTCATGAAGATGTGTTGTGGGAAAAGATCGAACAGCTTAAAAAGATTGGAGCCACCGACATTCTCGTGCTCGCTCTCGAAAATGTGATCCGCTGATGAATATTATTGTAAATCCGCCCTGCAGCGAC
Source organism: uncultured Bacteroides sp. (assembly GCA_964461785.1). Lineage (GTDB taxonomy): Bacteria > Bacteroidota > Bacteroidia > Bacteroidales > Muribaculaceae > Paramuribaculum. The sequence goes on along the minus strand of CAYWWE010000024.1, from coordinate 10,525 downwards.
TGGAAATCGCTTTGCGAGCGCAACATTCCCGACGATAACGATATCGAGAAATCCGTTTTGGAAATAATCCGGCGGGTCAGGGAATCTGGCGACTCCGCACTCTTTGATTATGCAGCCCGCTTTGATCATTACAACGGAAGCGAGCTTGAGGTAAGTGAGGATGAGATATGTGCCGGAGCATCAAAGGTGCGCCCAGAGGTAGCGGAGGCTATCAGAAAGGCTGCCGACAACATCTCCCGTTTTCATGAAGCGCAGAAACCGGTAGCAGTAGAGATCGAGACAACTCCCGGAGTGATCTGTTCACAACGTGCCGTCCCTTTGCAGCGGGTGGGTCTATATATTCCGGGTGGCCGCGCGCCCCTATTCTCCACAGTGCTCATGCTCGGCCTACCGGCAAAGATAGCCGGATGCCGGGAAGTGATACTATGTACGCCCGAAAATGGGGAGACAGGCATCGCCCCGGAGATCCTTTTTGCTGCGCGCCTTTGCGGTATCAATAAGATCTTCCGCATAGGGGGCGCTCAGGCTATTGCCGCAATGGCATACGGAACAGAGTCTGTACCTGCCGTCGACAAGATCTTCGGCCCGGGCAACCGATATGTCACCAAGGCCAAACAGATCCTTAGTCGCGTCACGTCCATCGATATGCCTGCCGGCCCCAGCGAGGTGATGGTGTTGGCTGATAATACTGCCAATCCCACTTTTGTGGCGGCCGATATGTTGTCGCAGGCCGAGCATGGCCCCGACAGTCAGGCCATTGCCGTGTGCAGCGATATCCGGATTGCACAAGCTATTGAAACCGAAGTGATCCGGCTCGCCAAGATGTTACCTCGCACCGACTCTATATCAGGCTCATTGTCCCATAGCCGGATCATTGTACTGCCGGAAAGAAACGATATGATTGCATTTGCCAATCAGTATGCACCCGAACACCTCATATTGTCAATTGCCGATCCCTGGGACGCCGCTTCATCTATCGTGGCTGCCGGCAGCGTGTTTATCGGCAACTTCTCTCCCGAGAGCGCGGGCGATTACGCCTCCGGCACCAATCATACCTTACCCACCTCATCATGGGCCCGGTCATTCAGCGGTGTCAATCTCGACAGTTTCATGCATAAAATCACCTTTCAGCAGCTCACTCCGGAGGGACTCTCGAATCTCTCCAACGTCATAACCACTATGGCTCATGCCGAGGGTCTGGATGCTCATGCGCTTGCTGTTGATGTGAGATTATCATCTTCCACAAAATGAATCCACTTGATCTCATACGGACTAATATCCGTGCTCTCCAGCCTTATTCCACCGCACGCGACGAATTTAAAGGAGGCGATATTTCAGTCTGGCTCGATGCCAATGAATCGCCCTATACCAACGGAGTGAACCGTTATCCCGACCCACATCAGAAAGATGTCAAGAAAAAGATCTCGGGGCTTTTCTCAGTTCCTTCCGAATCAATCTTTCTCGGCGGAGCGGGAAGCGACGAGGCTATTGACCTGACCTATCGCATTTTCTGTACTCCCGGTATAGACAATGCCATTGCCATCACTCCAAGCTACGGCGTGTATAAGGTAGCAGCCGACATTAATGACGTGGAGCTACGGGAGGTTGAGCTGAACTCCGATTTCTCGCTCCCTGTCGACAGGATCCTTGACAGCGCAGACAGCCGATCGAAACTTGTGTGGATCTGTAGTCCCAACAACCCTACGGGCAACGCTTTTGACAAACAGGATATAATCCGGCTTGCCGAGAACTTCAAAGGAATGGTAGTGGTAGACGAGGCTTACGCCGACTTTTCGTCTAAAGGCTCGCTTCTTGAGGATATCGCAAATCATCCTAATCTGATTGTGCTCCGCACCTTCTCCAAAGCATGGGGGATGGCAGGAATGAGATGCGGCATGGCGTTTGCCATTCCGGAAATCATCGAATACTTCGACCGGGTGAAATATCCTTACAACATGAGCTCGCTCATCCAGCAGGAGCTTATGCGGCGTATCGACGAAGGCACCGGCCACCATATCGAAGAGATTATCGAACAGCGCGGCCGGCTTGTCGGGTCGCTCGCAGCGGCTCCCGTCGTGAAGAAGATATTTCCGTCCGACTCAAATTTCCTGTTGATCAAGGTCGACGATCCCGATAAGGTCTATGATTATCTCACCGCCAACGGAGTCATCGTACGAAACCGCTCCCGTCTGCCATTGTGTCAGGGCTGTCTGAGAATCACCGTCGGGACGCCCGAGGAAAACACCCGCCTGATCAGTCTATTCAACAACTTTCCAGAATGACACCCCTGAAAAAAGCCATATTCATAGACCGGGACGGCACGATTATCCGTGAGCCGGAAGATGAACAGATAGATTCCCTCGAAAAACTCGAATTCGTGCCGGGTGTTATCTCGGCTCTCCGATCTCTGGCAGGGAAAGGTTATGAGCTCGTCATGGTCTCGAATCAGGACGGATTGGGCACACCCTCTTTCCCCGAAGAAACTTTCCATCCTGCCCACGACAAAATGCTCGGCATCCTTCGCGGCGAGGGGGTGGAATTTGACGCGGAATATATTGATCCCAGCTTCCCTCACGAAAACAAGCCTACCCGCAAACCGGGCACGGCCATGCTTACATCTTATCTCGACGGGAGCTATGATCTCGCCGAATCGTTTGTGATAGGCGACAGGCTCACTGATCTCCAACTTGCCCGGAATCTCGGAGCCCGTGGCATCCTGCTCGGCGAAAAAACGCCTGATCTTCCGGAATGTGAGCTGGTCACTACAGACTGGCACGCCATTGCCCGCCATATCCTCTCTCAAGGACGGTCTGCAACTATCGTCCGTAAGACCTCGGAGACAGATATTCATGTTGCCGTAGATCTGGACGGGCACGGGAAAACGAGCATTGACACCGGGCTCAAATTCTTCGACCACATGCTGTCGCAGATCCCGCATCATTCAGGCATCAGCCTCACCGTTTCCTGCAAGGGAGATCTTGAGGTGGATGAACACCACACTATGGAAGATGTTGCGATCGCGCTTGGCGAAGCCCTACTCAAAGCTCTTGGCGACAAACGAGGCATCGAACGCTACGGCTTCGTACTGCCTATGGACGAGAGCCGTGCGATGGTGCTCATTGATCTCGGAGGCAGGATTGAGTTTCAGTGGAATGTCAATTTCACCCGCGAATATGTAGGCGACACACCCACCGAGATGTTCCGCCACTTTTTCCAGTCGCTCTGCTGCGCCATGAAGTGTAATCTCCACATCGAAGCCACAGGCGAAAACAATCATCATATTGCCGAAGGAATATTCAAGGCCTTTGCCCGCGCCCTGCGCATGGCGATTGCCCGGAATCCTTTCAGCACAGCCCTACCCTCAAGCAAAGGAACCCTATGATTGCAATCATTGACTATGGCATGGGCAACATACGGTCGCTCGGAAACACCCTGAGCCGTCTGGGTGCCGAATGGACCCTCACCGCCGATCCCGTGATAATTGAAAAGGCATCCCATGTGATCCTCCCCGGTGTAGGCAACGCCGGCGAGGCTATGGAGAATCTGCGCAACAGGCAGCTCCCGGATGTCATCCGCAGGTTGCGGCGCCCCATCCTCGGCATTTGTGTCGGAATGCAGGTCATGTGCCGCACATCTGAAGAGGGAAACACGGAATGTCTCGGGATATTCGATGCCCATGTCCGCCGCTTTCAAAACCATCCCGGCCTGAAGATACCGCACATGGGATGGAGCCGCATAGCCAACCTTGAGACAAAACTGTTTCGCGAGATACCTTCGGGAAGCTATATGTATTTCGTTCACAGCTATTATGCGCCGCTTTGCCCCGACACAATAGCCACGAGCCGCCATCCTGATCTGTTCTCCGCCGCTCTCAAGTATGAAAACTTCTACGGCACACAGTTCCATCCTGAAAAGAGTGGATCTGACGGCGAACGTATTATCCGAAACTTTATAGAACTCTAAGCGATGATAGAGATAATCCCGGCCATAGATATAATTGACGGCGGATGTGTCCGCCTCACTCAGGGCGACTACAAACGCCAGTCATCCTACGGAGTTACTCCGGTAGAAATGGCGCGTCGCTATGCCGATGCGGGGGTAAGGCGCATCCACTTGGTTGATCTCGACGGTGCCCGCGCCGGCCGTCCGTGCAATCTCAAAGTGCTTGAAGAGGTAGCGTCTTTAGGACTGCTCGACATTGAATGGGGCGGTGGAATAAAGGAGACGTCAGATATCGAAGCCGTGTTCAATGCCGGTGGCTCACACGCCATCATAGGCAGCGTATCGGTGAAGAGACCTGAGCTGATGGAATCATGGCTCGGAAGATTCGGAGGCGAAATGGTTATTCTCGGAGCTGATCTGCGGGATGGTAAAGTTGCCGTCAATGGATGGATCGACAACTCGACCCTATCAGCCGAGGATCTTATAGACCGTTTCATACCCTTCGGCCTGAAAGAGGTTATCACGACCGAAATATCGCGCGACGGTATGCTTGCCGGTCCTGCAACCGACCTCTATCTCGCTCTTGCCTCCCGCTACCCCTCGATCACATTCACAGTCTCGGGTGGTATTTCCTCAATGGAGGATATTATTGAACTCGACCGTCGCGGTCTTCAACGGGTGATTGTAGGAAAAGCAATCTTCGAGGGCCGCATAACCACTGACGAGATTGCCTCGTTCATAAACAGCAAACATTAACCCATGCCGGCTAAAAGAATAATCCCCTGTCTGGATGTTAAGAACGGACGGACAGTAAAAGGAATCAACTTTGAAGGGCTCGCCGATGTCGGTGATCCCGTAGAACTCGGGGCACGCTATGCCGACGATGGAGCCGACGAACTGGTATATCTCGATATCAGCGCCTCCCGCGAAGATCGCAACACATTCACCGATCTCGTGAGCCGCATAGCATCGCGGATCAACATTCCGTTTACGGTTGGAGGCGGCATATCATCGCTTGACGATGCAGCCCGACTGCTTGATGCCGGAGCCGACAAGATCACCGTCAATAGCGCAGCGGTGGCCAATCCGCAACTTATCTCGGATATTGCCGCCCGCTATGGCAATCAATTTGTCGTAGTGGCGATTGACGCGCGCAAAGATCCTGAAGGGATCTGGCGCATAGCGACTCACGGAGGCACACGCCTCACCCCCCTTGAACTTTTCACATGGGCCGATGAGGTCACAGGGCGTGGAGCCGGAGAAATCCTGTTTACCTCGATGGACCACGACGGCACCCGCAACGGCTATCCCTGCGATATCTACGCACGGCTCTGCAACCTGGTCGACGTCCCCGTCATTGCTTCGGGTGGCGCCGGATGTGCCGACGATATAGCGGACGTGCTGACTATAGGCGGAGCCGATGCCGCCCTCGCAGCGAGCATCTTTCACTACGGCGACATGACCGTAAACAGTCTCAAACACCAATTATCATCTAAAGGAATAGAAGTCCGATTATGAATAGCGACGCACCCGTAAGTTTCGACAGTTTCAATCTCTCAAAATGTGCCGACGGTCTTCTGCCGGTCATCATTCAGGATGCGGTGTCCATGAAAGTGCTCATGCTCGGCTACATGAACCGCGAGGCCTTTGACAAGACACTCGCTTCAGGAAAAGTAACTTTCTACAGCCGCACGCGCTCCTCTTTATGGACAAAGGGCGAGACAAGCGGCAACTTCCTGGATGTTTGCGAAATGTATAGCGACTGCGACAACGACACACTTCTGATCAAGGCGCTTCCTACGGGTCCTGTATGCCATCGGGGCACCGAAGCCTGTTTCGACACCCCGGCATACGAGGGTTTCGCACGCAAACTCTCACGGCTGATTCATCAGCGTCATCAGGAGATGCCTGAAAATTCCTACACCACGAAGCTATTTATCAAGGGAGTCAAGAAGATAGCCCAGAAAGTGGGCGAGGAAGCTGTGGAATCAGCCATCGAGGCCGTCGACGGCAACCGTTCACGCTTCATATATGAAGCGGCCGATCTGTTGTATCATTACCTCGTACTGCTTGAGCAGATGGACTGCACCCCCGATGACATAGAGCGCGAGCTCCTTCTACGCCACACCTGACCGCAATCAGAGCTTTGAATGTTCGCGGATATAGCTGCGGGCATCACGGAAGAGCTGTGTGGCGAACACAAAGTCGTTGAGCGCCTTGTTGTCGCTGTGGAAAAGCTCTTTGGAGTTGCCGATCCATTCGGCCCTTCCCTCCTTGATAAACACGATATTCTCTCCGATACCCATGACAGAATTCATGTCGTGGGTATTGATTATTGTCGTGATACCATACTCATGGGTGATATCGCTGAGCAGCTCGTCGATGACGAGCGAAGTCCGGGGATCAAGACCGGAATTAGGCTCGTCGCAGAAAAGATATTTGGGATTGAGGGCGATGGCCCGGGCTATGGCCACACGCTTCTGCATGCCGCCCGATATCTCGGCAGGATATTTGTGACCGGCTCCATGAAGATTGACACGTTCGAGACAGAATTCCGCGCGCTCAAGCTGTTCGGCCTGAGTCATGTCGCTGAACATCATCAGCGGGAAAAGGACATTTCCGAGCACAGTCTCACTGTCAAACAGAGCCGATCCCTGAAACAGCATCCCGATCTCCTTGCGGAGATTCTTGACCTGCTCCTGATCCATGGTGAGGAAATTGCGTCCGTCATAGAGGATCTCTCCCCCGTCGGGCCTCACGAGGCCGACGATAGATTTCATCATCACTGTCTTGCCTGATCCGCTCTGGCCTATGATGAGATTCGTTTTACCGGTATCGAAAGTGGCGGTCACATCGTGTAGCACCGTGCGCCCGTCGTCAAATGTCTTTGTAATATTCTTGACTTCAATCATTGCAGCAACAGTTTTGTAAGCACCACGTCCATAAGAAGGATAAGAATAGAGGAGGAAACCACGGCGTTTGTTGAGGCCTTGCCGACCTCAAGCGCGCCACCTTTCACATAATATCCGAAATAGGCCGACACGCTGGCGATGATGTAGGCAAAGACTACCGACTTGATTATGCCGTACCAAACATACCACTCTACAAACATTGCCTGAATGCCATAGACATAGCGGTTGACTGAAATCAGGTCGGTGACCAACGCCACGAGAAATCCGCCGAACAATGCCGTTGCTATACACAGAGCCACCAGCACCGGCATGAAGAACACGAATCCCACTACCTTGGGGAGAACGAGATAGCTCGCTGAATTGACTCCCATTATATCGAGGGCGTCGATCTGTTCCGTGACCCTCATCGTGCCGATCTCTGAGGCAATGTTTGATCCGACCTTACCTGCAAGAATAAGACAAAGTATGGAGTTTGAAAACTCGAGAAGAACAATGTCGCGGGTAGCGAGACCTACGGAGTAGGCAGGCAGGAGCGGCGAGGAAGTGTTGAGCTCCATCTGTATGCAACAAACAGCTCCTATGAAAACCGAAATGATGATAACGAGCGGTATCGAGTCGACACCTAATTTGGAGATCTCGGTAACGGTGCGGGAGAAGAACACGCGCCATTTGTCGGGCACGCTGCAAACCCGCTTCATAAAGAGCCAGTAGCGGCCGAAGGATACGACGGAGGATGTTAGTATCATAGTTGTCTGATATACATTCTGACTGTGAGCGACCGCAAAGTTACTCATTTTTCCATAAAGGTTGCTATTGTATGCCACATGACATTCGGCCAAATAGCCACGATTGGAGCTTTTTTAGCTATTCCTGACCGTCCGGGAGCAAAAAAATCACTATCTTCGCGCAACTATTACTTCAGATTATCCATAAATATTTCGACACTCGGATGCTCATTATAGGTATTGCCGGCGGAACAGGTTCCGGAAAGACAACAGTAGTCAGCAAGATTATTTCGTCGCTCCCTCCGGGCGAGGTAACGGTCCTGCCGCAGGACTCCTATTATAAGGATTCGAGCCATATTCCTCCCGAAGAAAGGAGCAAGATCAACTTTGATGAGCCTGCTGCTATAGAATGGACTCTGTTGGCCGACCATCTCCGGCAGTTGCGCGAAGGGCATACCATCGAGATGCCGACCTACAGCTATCTGACCTGTACCCGACAGAAAGAGACCGTCAGGGTGGAGCCGCGCCATGTGGTGATTGTCGAAGGAATTCTTGTGCTGAACGATCCCGTCCTCCGGAAGATGATGGACGTCAAAGTCTTTGTGGATGCCGACGCCGACGAACGGCTCATCCGCGTTATAGAACGCGATTGTATCGAACGCGGGCGCACCCCTCAGATGGTGATCGACCGTTACCAGGAAGTCCTGAAGCCCATGCATGAAATGTACATAGCTCCCTCCAAGCGCTTTGCCGATCTCATTGTCCCGCAGGGTGGCTCAAACGCCGTAGCCATTAATCTGCTCACTGATTATATAGATGCCCGTCTCCGCCGGGCAAAACAGACACGATGATCCCTCATTATTATGGAAGAAGAACTGAAACTAAACGGGACTGCCGACGGTAAGATGGTGCTCCGCACCGACAATCTTGTCAAGAAATATGGCAAACGCACCGTGGCCAATCATGTGTCTATCGACGTGAAGCAAGGCGAGATTGTGGGTCTGCTTGGTCCTAACGGCGCCGGTAAGACCACTACCTTCTACATGACCGTAGGACTTATCACCCCCAATGAAGGCCGGATCTTTCTCAACGACGTTGACATCACAAAATATCCTGTCTACAAACGTGCCCGCTATGGTATCGGCTATCTCGCCCAGGAGCCATCGGTCTATCGCAAGATGACAGTCGAGAACAATATCCGCTCGGTGCTTGAGATGACCCCTACCTCGCGTGAATATCAGCGCGAGAAACTTGAGAGCCTTATTTCTGAATTCCGTCTTGAAAAAGTCCGTAAGAATCTTGGCGATCAGCTCTCGGGAGGCGAGAGACGACGCACCGAGATAGCGCGCTGTCTGGCCATCGACCCCAAATTCATTATGCTCGACGAGCCCTTTGCGGGAGTTGACCCCATAGCCGTAGAGGATATACAGTATATAGTCTACAAACTCAAGGAGAAGAATATCGGAATCCTCATAACGGATCATAACGCTCCGGAAACTCTCTCGATCACCGACCGCGCCTATCTGCTTTTCGATGGACGCATCCTCTTTCAGGGCACATCGGAGGAGCTTGCCGTCAATCCTATTGTCCGCGAAAAATATCTCGGGCGCAACTTTATATTCAACCGCAAGAAGTTTGACTGACGCTGCGGCGGAAGGCCATCCACATAAGGAACCCGAAAGCTGTGCAGCTTAGGAGGATAAGCGTGACATTAGACGCTCCCACGGTCTGCATCTCAGACCCCATTTCATCTCCCCGCATCTCAAGCCACATCGCTATCACAGCCATGCAGTTGTTGACCGCATGGCAAACTACGGCAGTCCACAGCGATCCGCTCCATATCATAGCATAGCCGAAAATGACTCCGAGCATGAGTCTGGGGAAGAACCCAGTCAGGTCAAAGTGCATTAAGGAGAATATGGCGGCTGCAATCCATATCGCGGCATCGCGTCCGGTGACACTCGCAAGAATCCGTTGAAGACAGCCTCTGAACAGCAATTCCTCAGTGAGCGGAGCCATCAATCCGACGATCAACAAAGCTGCGACCAACGATCCTGCGCCCGAACCGCCAAACAAAGTGGTGATCACCTTTTTCTGAGCCTCCGCATCAGAGAATGCGCTCTCAGGCAATGGAAGCGAACCATTCCATTCAACAAGCGCATTGAGCGCCGGCATAGCCACGATGAGAGCCATGACCGAAAGCACGGCTACAGACAACCGCGGCTTGTGGATCATGAGTAGATCGGCAGGACGGCGCGTGACAAGCACGGGCACAATAATAGCCGGCATTGCAAAGGCAATCACATCCTGAAGCACAGCTCCGACACGCACTTTGGGTGTCGTGGCATTGCCGATAAAGTACACAAGCACCGAAGCCGCCAGAAGACAGACAAATGCGACGCAGAAAAAGAGTACGAGCCGCTGTCCCCGGCCCACGTTGAATCGAATATTTTCCATTGCAGGGCAAAGTTATGCAAAAAAAAGGAACCCGGATAAAACACCCTTGAAAAAAAATCGCTATCTTTGCACCTGAAAGAGCGCCATAAGGCGATCATACCATTAAATACAGAAATTCTTATAACCCGATTTTCACGATATGGTAAGCTACAAGGAACTCGGCCTCGTCAACACCCGCGAGATGTTTGCCAAGGCCATCAAGGGAGGATATGCCATCCCTGCCTTCAACTTCAATAACATGGAGCAGCTTCAGGCTATCATCAAGGCCGCTGCCGAAGAAAAGAGCCCCGTTATCCTCCAGGTTTCCAAGGGCGCACGCAACTATGCCAACGCCACCCTTCTCCGCTATATGGCTCAGGGCGCTGTTGAATACGCCAAAGAACTTGGCTGGGAGCATCCCCAGATCGTTCTTCACCTCGACCATGGCGACAGCTTCGAGCTCTGCAAGAGCTGTATCGACAACGGCTTCTCATCCGTGATGATCGACGG